>NZ_JBHJUK010000066.1:0-46543 GCF_042266225.1 Kitasatospora sp. NPDC056181 | reverse complement strand
GCCCTCACCGCCGAGCGCTTCGTCGCCTGCCCCTTCGGCGCCCCCGGCGAGCGGATGTACCGCACCGGCGACCTCGTACGCTGGCAGCAGGACGGCAACCTGGAGTTCCTCGCACGCGCCGACGACCAGGTCAAGATCCGCGGCTTCCGCATCGAACTCGGCGAGATCGAAACGGTCCTCGCCGCCCACCACGCCGTCGCCCACGCCACCGCCATCGTCCGCGAGGACACCCCCGGCGACAAGCGCATCGTCGCCTACGTCATCCCCGCACCCGGCCAGGACAACGACAACGAACTCCCCTCGGCCGTGCGGGCGTTCGCTGCCGAGCAGCTGCCCGAGTACATGGTCCCCGCAGCGGTCGTCGTCCTCGACGCCCTGCCGCTGACCGTCAACGGCAAGCTCGACCGGCGCGCACTCCCCACCCCCGACTACACGGCCTCCTCCACCGGCCGCGGCCCCTCCACCCTCGAAGAAGAGCTGCTCTGTACCGTCTTCGCCGACATCCTCGGTGTCGAACACGTCGGTGTCGACGACAACTTCTTCGACCTCGGCGGGCACTCCCTCCTCGCCACCCGACTGGTCGCCCGGATCCGTTCCGTGCTGGGTGTCGAGCTCGGCATCCGCGCCCTCTTCGAGGCACCGACCGTCGCCGCCCTGGCACACGCCCTGGCCGACGCCGCCACCTCCCGGCCCGCCCTCGCCGCAGCCACCCGGCCCGACCAGCTGCCGCTCTCGTTCGCACAACAGCGCCTCTGGTTCCTCGGCCAGCTCGAAGAAGCAAGCTCGACCTACAACATCCCCGCCGTCCTGCGCCTGGAAGGCGACCTCGACCACAACGCGCTTGAAGCCGCCCTACGGGACGTGCTGGAACGCCACGAGGTCCTCCGCACCGTGTTCCCCTCCGTCGACGGGCAGCCCCACCAGCACATCCTCCACACGGACGCGCTGCAGGACATCCTGACCGTCACCCCCACCGACCCCGCCACCCTCCAGGCCGCAGTCGCCCAGGCCGCCGGGTACGCGTTCGACCTCTCGCAGCAAATGCCGTTCCGGGCATGGCTGTTCCCCTCCGGCGAGCGCGAGCACCTCCTCGTCCTGCTCGTCCACCACATCGCCGGCGACGGCTGGTCCATGGCCCCCCTCGCACGCGACCTCTCGACCGCCTACACCGCACGCTCCACCCACCAGGCACCGACCTGGCAGCCGCTGCCGGTCCAGTACGCCGACTACACCCTCTGGCAGCGCGACCTCCTCGGCGACACCACCACCGAGGACAGTGTCCTCTCCGCACAACTCGCCTACTGGCGCTCCGTCCTCGACGGCTCGCCCCAGGAACTCGCTCTGCCGTTCGACCGCGTACGCCCTGCCGTGACCACCCACCGCGGCGGCAGCATCGACCTCGCCATCCCGGCCGAACTGCACGCCCGGATCGCCGACATCGCCCGCACCGAGGGCGTCACCGTCTTCATGGTCCTCCAGGCCGCACTCGCCGTCCTCCTCTCCCGCCTCGGCGCCGGAGACGACCTCCCCATCGGCACCCCCGTCGCCGGCCGCACCGACCAAGCCCTCGACGACCTCGTCGGGTTCTTCGTCAACACCCTCGTCCTGCGCACCGACGTCTCCGGCAACCCCACCTTCGCCGACGTCCTGAACCGCGTCCGCGAACGCGCCCTGGACGCCTACGCCCACCAGGACGTGCCCTTCGAGCGCCTCGTCGAAGAACTCGCCCCCGCACGCTCCATGGCCCGCCACCCCCTCTTCCAGGTCATGCTCGCCCTCCAGAACAACACCGACCCGGTCCTCGAACTCCCGGGCCTGCGGGCGAGCGTGCTGCCCGGCCCGCAGCCCCCGGCCAAGTTCGACCTCGCCCTCACCCTCCGCGAGACCTTCGCCGAGCCCTTCCCCGAGACCTTCGCCGAGCCGCTCGATGGAGCCGTCGCCGAGCCCTTCCCCGAGCCCGTCGGCGAGGCGCTCGACGGCCACGCCCGCCCGCACGGCATCAACGGCCAACTCGGCTACGCCACCGACCTGTTCGACCACGACACCGCCGCGGCCATCGCCGAACGCTTCGTCCGGGTCCTCGACGCGGTCACCACCCACCCCTCCCACCCCGTCGGCCAGGTCCAGATCCTCTCGGCCGCAGAACGCGAATGCGTGCTCGTCGAGTGGAACGACACCGCCCGCCCGATCGCCGGGGCGACGCTGCCTGAGCTGCTGAGCGCGCAGGCCGAAAGCACCCCGGACGCCGTTGCGCTGGTCTTCGAAGGAACCCGCCTCACCTACGCCGAGCTCGACGCCCGCGCCAACCAACTCGCCCACCTGCTCACCGAACAGGGCGTCGGCCCGGAGTCCCGCGTCGCGGTGTTCATGGAGCGCTCCACCGACATGGTCCTCGCCCTGCTCGCCGCCGTGAAGGCCGGCGCCGCCTACGTCCCCGTCGACCCGCAGTACCCCGCCGAACGCATCACCCAGATGCTCCGCGACTCGGCCCCGCAGTGCGTGCTCACCCACACCCCCACCAGCCACCTCCTCCCCGAGCCCGAGAACCTCCCCCGCCTCGTCCTGGACGACCCCGGCACGCAGGCACTGCTCACGGACCGCCCCGGACACGCCCCCAGGCCCGGCCTGCTGCCCGAACACCCCGCCTACGTCATCTACACCTCCGGCTCCACCGGAACCCCCAAGGGCGTGGCGCTCTCGCACCGCAGCATCGCCAACCAGCTCGTCTATCTGCAGTCCGAGTACGGGGTCGGCCCGGCCGACCGGGTGATCCAGAAGACGCCGTACGGCTTCGACGTCTCGGTCTGGGAGTTCTTCGGTCCGCTGACCTGCGGCGCCACCCTGGTCGTGGCCAAGCCGGACGGGCACCGCGACCCGGCCTACCTGGCCGAGCTGATCAACGCCGAGCAGATCACCGTCGCGAGCTTCATTCCGTCGATGCTCCAGGTGTTCCTCCAGGAGCCCGCCGCCGCGTCCTGCACCAGTCTGAAGACCGTGTTCAGTGGCGGGGAGGCGCTCACGGCGCAGCTGTGCGAGCAGTTCTCCGCTCTGCTCGGCGCGGGCCTGTACAACCTCTACGGGCCCACCGAGGCCGCGATCGACGTCACCGCCTGGCCCCACACGAGGGAGACCGCGTACACCGGGCCGAGCGCACCGATCGGACGCCCCGTCTGGAACACCCGGGTCCACGTCCTGGACGCCTCCCTCCAGCCCGTCGCCCCCGGCGTCGCCGGCGAGCTCTACCTCGCCGGCGTCCAGCTCGCCCGCGGCTACCTCAACCGCCCCGCCCTGACCGCCGAGCGCTTCGTCGCCTGCCCGTTCGGCGCCCCCGGCGAGCGGATGTACCGCACCGGCGACCTGGCCCGGTGGCGGGCGGACGGGAACCTGGAGTTCGTCGAGCGGGCGGACGACCAGGTCAAGATCCGCGGTTTCCGCATCGAGCTCGGCGAGATCGAGGCGGTCATCGCCGGCCACGACGCCGTCGCCCACGCCGCCGCGGTCGTCCGCGAGGACGCCCCCGGCGACAGGCGGATCGTCGCCTACGTCGTCCCGGCCGCCGGCCGCGACGGCGCCGCCGAACTGCCCTCGGCCGTGCGTGCCTTCACGGCCGGGCAGCTGCCCGAGTACATGGTCCCCGCAGCGGTCGTCGTCCTCGACGCCCTCCCGCTGACCGTGAACGGCAAGCTCGACCGGCGGGCTCTGCCCGCCCCGGTCTACGCCGCCGCCTCCACCGGGCGCGGACCGTCCACGGCCCAGGAGGAGCTGCTCTGCGCGGCCTTCGCCGACATCCTCGGCCTGGACCGGGTCGGGGTGGACGACAACTTCTTCGACCTCGGCGGGCACTCCCTCCTGGCCACCCGCCTGGTCGCGCGCATCCGCGCGCAACTCGGCGTCGAACTCACCATCCGCACCCTCTTCGAGGCTCCGACCGTCGCCACCCTCACGGGCAAGCTCGACCCCCGGAAGGGGACGAGGCCTGCACTGCGGCCGATGCGCAGGTAGCAGGAGAGAACCGAGTCACCACCGAGCGGCCCGGGGCCGGGGCCGGAGCCGATGTCGGGCTCCGCCTCCCGCCCCGGCCCGGCCTCGCACCCGGACTCGGCCGTGCAGGACATCGTTCGAAATGAAAGGAACGTCGCGTGGATCCTGGTGATCCCTATCTGATCGCGTGTACCGGCTGTGACTGGCGCAGTGCCGACGACGGGCTGCGCATGAGCTGCCCGCGGTGCGGGGACGGCGCCCTGCTGCGTACGGAGTACGCGACGTCGTCGTTCACCGTCGCCCCGGAGGCGTCCGGCGTCTTCCGCTACCGCTCCTGGCTCCCGGTGCGCCGCGAGATCGAGGGTTCCAGCCGCCCGGCGGTGTACCGCAGCGAAGGCCTCGGCAGGGAGCTGGGGCTGACGGACCTCTGGGTGTCCTTCAGCGGCTACTGGCCCGAACGGGGCTGCCGGATGGTGTCGGGCTCCTTCAAGGAGCTCGAGGCGTACACGGTGCTCGGCCGCACCCCGCAGCAGGCGGGCGTGATGGTGGTCGCGTCGGCGGGCAACACCGCTGCCGCCTTCGCCGCCGCGCACGGCCCGGGCGTCCCGCGCCTGCTCGTCGTCCCGGACCGGGCCGCGCCCGTCGTGGCCGCGGCCGGTGGCAGCTCCGCGGACGTGCGGGTGGTGGCGCTCCGGGGCGCGACGTACAACGACGTGATCGACTTCAGCCGGAAGCTCGTCGCCTCGACCCCCGGGTTCTTCCCCGAGGGCGGCGTCCGCAACGTCGCCCGTCGTGACGGCCTGGGTGTCATCGCCCTGACCGCCTTCGAGGAGATGGGCACCCTCCCGGAGTTCTACGTCCAGGCGGTGGGAAGCGGCGCCGGGGCGATCGCCACGTACGAGGCCTCCGAGCGGATCCTGGCGTCCGGAGCCGCCGCCGGCCAGTCGGTCCCGCGGATGCTCCTGTGCCAGAACGCGGACTTCGCACCGCTCGGCCGGGCCTGGAGGGGCGAGCCGGGGCCGGCCGACGGCGGCGCGCAGGCCGATCCCTACGCGCCGGAGCTGGCCAACTCGACGCCTCCGTACGACGTCCACGGCGGGGTGCGGGACATCCTGCGGGCCACCGCGGGCGACGTCCTGGTGGCCGACCGCGCGGCGGCGCAGTCCGCACGCGCGATGTTCGAGGAGTTGGAGGGCATCGACATCGAGCCGGCCGCGGCGGTCGCCGTGGCGGCGCTGCGTGACGCCGTCCGGTCCGGGCGGCTGCCGCGCGACGCGAGGTGCCTGCTCAACGTGACCGGTGGCGGGCGCCGCAGGCTGCACGCCACGACCACCGCCGGCGGGGCCCCCGGGGCCGGCGCGACCCCGGAGTCCGCGGGGATCCGGTCGGTCGGCCCGACGGCCTCCCCGGACGAGGTCGCGGCCGCGGTGCTGGACTCCTTCGCGTCCGGCCGGTGGCCGCTCACTCCCACGCCGGCGGGGTGCTGAGTGCGCCCTCACCCACTGGACGGGTCCGGCCCGCGGCCGCTCCCGTCGGCGGGGGCCGGGGCACCGGCCGACACCGCCCCCCACCTGCCGTCAGAAAGGAGGCAGGAGCGATGAGCTACCGGCCCACGGAGCACACGACGACCCTGCGACTCGACCTCGGGACCCTCCACGACTCGCTGAGCTCACCGGTGAGCGCGTCGATGAACTTCCTCAACGAGGTGGCACAGGACTACCCGGACGCGGTCTCCTTCGCCGCCGGCCGCCCCTTCGAGGGCTACTTCGACGTCGACGACATCCACCGGTACATCGACGCCTACCGCCGGCACCTGACCGAGCGGTTCGGCGGGGACGAGGCGAAGGTCCGGCGGACCCTCCTGCAGTACGGGCGGACCAAGGGCATCATCCACGAACTGATCGCGACCCACCTGGAGGTCGACGAGGGGTTCGTCGTCGACCCGGAGTCCGTGGTGGTCACCGTGGGCTGCCAGGAGGCGCTGTACCTGACGTTGCGGGCCCTGCGCTCCGGCCCGCAGGACGCGCTCGTGGCGGTGACCCCCAGCTACGTCGGGGTGCACGGGGCGGCGCAGCTCGTGGACATGCCGCTGCTTCCGGTCGCGGAGTCCGCCGCGGGGATCGACCTGGACGACCTGGCCGCCGTGGTCCGCCGGGCCCGCGGGTCGGGCCTGCGCCCGCGCGCCCTGTACCTCGTGCCCGACTTCGCCAACCCCACCGGGGTGCGGATGAGCCGGGAGGACCGCCTGCGGACCCTGGAGGCGGCGTCGGAGCTCGGCCTCCTGGTGCTGGAGGACAACCCCTACGGCCTGTTCGGCGACCCGGCCGGGCCGCCGACGATGAAGGCCCTCGACTCCGAGGGGCGGGTGGTCTACCTGGGCTCGTTCGCCAAGACCGGGCTGCCCGGCGCCCGGGTGGGCTACGCGGTCGCCGACCAGCGCGTCACCGGGCCGGACGGCGGGGCCGGGTTGCTGGCCGACCAGCTCGCGAAGATCAAGAGCATGACGACGGTGAACACCTCGCCGATCGCCCAGGCGGTCATCGGCGGGAAGCTGCTCGAACACGGCCACAGCCTGCGGGCGGCCAACGAGCGCGAGCGGGAGACGTACCTCGGGAACCTGCGGCTGATGCAGGACGGCCTGGCCGCCCGCTTCGGCGCCGGGCAGGTGCCGGGCGTGTCCTGGAACTCCCCCGGGGGCGGCTTCTTCCTGCTCCTGAACGTCCCCTTCGCCACCAGCGACGAGCTGCTGGAGCGGAGCGCCCGCGAGCACCACGTGCTGTGGACGCCGTTGCACCACTTCTACGCGGACTCCGAGCCCCGCAGCGTGATGCGCCTGTCCTTCAGCCACCTGCTGCCCGAGGAGATCGACGAGGGGTTGGACAGGCTCGCCGGCTTCGTGCGCAAGCAGGCGCAAGGCGCGGCCTGACCCGGCCGGAAGCCTGACCGGGGCGGCGGCCACCGCACCGGCCGCCGTCACCCGCGCCCCCGGTCCCACGCCCCCGATCCCGCGCCCCCGGTCCCAACGCCCCGCGATCCCCCGCCCCCGATCTCTCGACGAATTCCCTGACGATCGTCCATTCACCTTCCGGAGGACAGACCCGTGACGAACCCGTTCGAGAACGACGCCGACCCGTACCTCGTGCTGCGCAACGCCGAGGGGCAGCACTCGCTCTGGCCCGCCTCGATCTCCGCCCCCGAGGGCTGGGAGACCGTCTTCGGGCAGGCCGGCCGCCGGGAGTGCCTGGAGTACGTGGAACAGGCCTGGACCGACATGCGCCCGAAGAGCCTGGTCGACGCCGTGAACAACAGCTGACCGGCGCCGCCCCCGCGCCGCCGCGGCCGGTCCGCCGGCCCGGGTGCGGGGCGGCGTCGCCTGACGTTTCCACGGGTTCCCCGCGCCGGCCGTCCGGCCGCAGCGGCGGGACCCGCCACGCACCTGAGGAGAGAGTCACGTGAATACGTCCGCAGTCTACGGCGACCTGGGTATCGAGTACGTCGAACTATGCGTGGAGGACCTCGACCGGAGCGTGGCCGCCTGGGTCGAGCGCTACGCCTTCCAGGTCGTCGCCCGCGGCGCCTCCCCCGGTGCGGGTTGCCGGAGTGCCGCCCTGGTCCAGGGCGGCATCACGCTCGTCCTCACCGAGAGCGGGTCGGCGGACCACCCCATCGGCGCGTACACGCGGCGCCACGGCGAGGGGGTGGCCGACATCGCGCTGCGCGTGCCCGACGTGACCGCGGCCTACGCCGAGGCCGTCCGGCGCGGGGCGCGGTCCGTCACCCCTCCGGGGGCGGACGGGACCGCCGCCACCATCGGCGGCTTCGGCGACGTCGTGCACACCCTGGTCCGTGACGACGGCCCCGCGCGGCCGCGGCTGCCCTGGGGGCTCGTCGCCGATCCGGCCGCGCTCGCCGCCGCACGCGAGGTCGTGCCGCCCGTCGGGCTGCGGGAGATCGACCACTTCGCCGTCTGCGTCAACGCCGGGGAGCTGGCTTCGACCGTGGAGTACTACTGCGGCGTGCTGGGCTTCGAGGACGTCTTCGAGGAGCGCATCGTCGTCGGCGCCCAGGCGATGAACTCCAAGGTGGCCCGCAGCGGTTCGGGGACGGTGACGTTCACCGTCATCGAGCCCGACGTCACCGCCCGGCCCGGCCAGATCGACGAGTTCCTCGCCCGTCACGAGGGTTCCGGGGTCCAGCACATCGCGTTCTCGGTGGACGACGCCGTGCGGTCCGTCCGTTCCCTGGCGGAGCGCGGGGTGGAGTTCCTGACCACGCCCGGCTCCTACTACGACCTCCTCGCCGATCGCGTGACTCCCAAGAACCACCTGATCGAGGAGCTGCGCAGCTGGAACCTGCTCGTGGACGAGGACCACGGCGGCCAGCTCTTCCAGATCTTCACCCGGTCCTCCCACGCGCGCCGCACCCTCTTCTTCGAGGTCATCGAGCGCATCGGCGCGGAGACCTTCGGGAGCGCCAACATCAAGGCGCTGTACGAGGCCGTCGAGCTGGAACGCACCCGCCAGGGCGGTGGCGCGCGGTGAGCACGCTCCTTCCGCACCCGCCGTCCCCCGGTCCGGGCCGCGGGCCGGCCGGGCCCGCCCCGGCGCCCGGCGGGCCCCTCTGCCTGCGGGACATCGAACGCGCCGCGGCCGCGGTCCTGCCGCCGGACGTCTGGGACTTCGTCATGGGCGGCAGCGGCACGGAGTCGTCCGTGCACGCCAACCTCGCGGCCTTCGAGCAGCTCTACGTGGTACCGCGCGTCCTGCGGGACGTCTCCGGCTGCTCGACGGCGTCGCCCCTGCTGGGCCGCTCGGCGGCCGCTCCGCTGGCCGTCGCGCCCATGGCCTACCACCGGCTCGTCCACCCGGACGGCGAGCTGGCGGTGGCCCGGGCCGCCCGGGAAGCCGGAGTGCCCTTCGTCACCGGGACGCTGAGCAGCCATCCGCTGGAGGAGATCGCCGCGCAGGGCGCCCGGCTCTGGCTCCAGCTCTACTGGCTGAAGGACGAGGCCCGCCTGTTCGACCTCGTCGCGCGGGCCGAGGAGGCGGGCTGCGAGGCGCTGATGCTGACCGTGGACCTGCCGTGGATGGGGCGCCGTCTGCGCGACGTCCGCAACGGGTTCGTCCTTCCCCAGGACGTCCGGGCCGCCCACCTCGGCGACGGCGCCGCCTCCCTGGCGCACGACCACCGGGCCCGGTCCTCGGCGGTGGCGGAGCACACCAGGGCCGCCATGACGGCGGCGCTCTCCTGGGAGCACGTGGAACGGCTCCGCAGCCGCACCGGCCTCCGGCTGGTCCTGAAGGGCGTCCTCGACCCGCGCGACGCCCGGCAGGCGGCGGAGCACGGTGTGGACGCGGTCGTCGTCTCCAACCACGGGGGGCGTCAACTCGACGGCGCCGTACCGCCGATGGCCGTTCTCGGCGAGGTCCGGGACGCGGTGGGCGAGCGCTGCGAGGTCCTGCTGGACGGCGGGGTGCGGACCGGCACCGACATCCTGAAGGCCCTCGCGCTCGGCGCCTCAGGGGTGCTCGTCGGCCGCCCGGTGTTCTGGGGGCTCGCCACGGAGGGCCAGGCCGGGGTCGGCAGTGTCCTGCGCCTGCTGACCGAGGAGCTGCGGGACGCGCTCGGGCTGGCCGGCTGCGACTCGGTCACCGCCGCGCGGTCCCTGCGCGTGCTCACCCCCGCGCCGTTCCGGGACGTCTGCGCACCCGCCGCGGGCTGAGCACCGGCCCGGGCACCCGACCGCCCGCGCCGAGCGTGTTCCGGGTGGCCGGCAACCACCCGGAACACGGTCGGCGCGGGCGCGGCGCCGGGGTCACCTGGCGAGTTCGGCCGGATCGTCCAGCCGGGTCAGCTTCCGCGGGTTCCGCACCACGTAGATCCGCGTGACCCGCCCGGCCTCCACCACGAGGCTCACCGCGGACGGCTCGCCGTCGAACTCGATCCGGCCCGCGGGCGCGCCGTTGAGCCAGACCGCCGCCGCACTGAACCGGGTGACCACCTCGTTCGCGCGCGCGAGCAGCGCCGCCACGACCCCGGCCCCGTGGACGGGGGCCAGGGCGGCGGCGACCAGCCCGCCCCCGTCGGCGATCATCACCACGTCCGGCGCCAGGACCTCCATCAGCTCCTGCAATCGCCCGGTGCGCAGCGCGGCCAGGAACCGCTCCACCACGGCCTGCTGCTCCGCCCTGCTCACCGGCGTCCGAGGCCGCCGGGCCGCCACGTGCTCACGGGAGCGCCGTGCGATCTGCCGCACCGCGGCCGCGGACTTCCCGACGGCCTCGGCGATCTCGCCGTACGGGAGCTCGAAGACCTCGCGGAGCACGAACACCGCCCGCTCGGCCGGCCCGAGCGTCTCCAGCACGGTGAGCATCGCCATCGAGACGCTCTCCGCGAGTTCGACGTCCTCGGCGACGTCGGGGCTGGTCAGCAGCGGTTCCGGCAGCCACTCGCCGACGTAGTCCTCGCGGCTGCGCGAGAGCGTCCGCAGACGGTTGAGCGCCTGCCGGGTGACGATCCGGACGAGGTACGCCCGCGGGTCCTGCACCTGCGACCGGTCGGCGCCGGCCCACCGCAGCCAGGACTCCTGGAGCACGTCCTCCGCGTCGGCCGCCGACCCGAGCATCTCGTAGGCGACGGTGAACAGCAGACTGCGGTGGGCGACGAACGGGTCCCCGGTCATGCCGTCGGCGCCACGCGGGCCTGCTCGGGGCGCCCGGCCAGCGGGATCGCGCACGCGTCGGAGTAGCCCTGCGACGTGATCCCGTGCGCCCTGTTGATCCTGGCCGCCAGGTTGGCGAAGCCGATGAACGCGGTGAGCTCGACCAGCGCGGCCGGGCCGAGCCGGCCGAGCAGGCTCGCCGACAGCTCGTCGGTGACGGTGGGCGGCGTGTTCGTCATGGCCTCGGCGTACTCCAGCACCTCCCGCTCCAGCGGGGTGAACACCTCCGACTCCCGCCAGCGCGGCACCTGACTCGCCTTGGCGAGGTCCAGGTTCCGGTTCTGCGCCACGAAGTAGTTGACGTCGAGGCACCAGCCGCAGCCGATCCGTGCCGCGACGGCCATGTGCGCGAAGGTCTTGAGGCCCTCGTCCGCCGCGTTCCAGGCGCCCATCGCGGCCGAGAACTCCAGGTTGGACGTGGCGACCGCGGGGTTGTTGAACGCCACTTCAAGGGGCTCCGGGACGGCGCCGAACTGCTGGGCCAGGTTCTCCCTGAGCTCGGCGGGGAGTTCGGCCTTCGGGATGCGCGGTGTCATGGTGTTCTCCTGTCGGGTCGGCGGCCGGCCCGGCGGCCGACGGGCCGGTTGGCCTGTGCGACATGAAGACACCGCCGGGCCCGCGCTTGTGACAACCACTGGACGGCGGCCGTCACCGGTCGCCGCCGACCGCCCGCGGGCCCGCCGGGCCCGGCGCGGTTCAGGAGGCCAGCAGGGCCTCCGCGATGCCGCGGGCCCGCCAGGCGGAGTCCGGGGTGCCCTCGCGCAGCGCGGTGACGATGGCGCCGTCCATCAGGAGGGCGAACTGCTTGGCCCGGACCTCCGGCTGGGGGACGTCGGCGTCGCGCATGAGCTGCTCGACGAGCTCGATGACGCGGGTCTTGTGCAGCGCCGCCATGTGGCGCGCCGGGCTGGTCCGGTCCGAGATCTCGGTCATCGTGTTGATCGCGACGCAGCCGCGGTAGTCCTGCGCCGCGAACCGTTCGGCGAGCGCGTCGAAGATGTTGAGCGGATGGCCGCCGTGGGCGGCGACCCGCTCGGAGAGCCAGGCGCGCCAGCGTTGGTCGCGGCCTTCCAGGACCGCGGTCACGAGGGCCTCCTTGCCGGCGAAGTGCCGGTAGAAGGAGGCCCGGCCCACGCCGGACTCGGAGAGGATGCGCTCCACGCCGACCGCGTGGATCCCGTTGGCGTAGAAGAGGGATTCGGCGGTGCTCAGCAGGCGTGCCCTTGCGTTTACTGCCATGCACCCGATCCTAACCACCCTTGACGCCAAACGGCACCGGTCGGTACCGTCCTGCTGTCGGTACCGGTCGGTACCGTTTTCGCGGGGCAGTCGCCACCGCGTGCCCCGGCGGTCGGGCCCCCGACCGCCCCCTGTACCAGCGGCTGCACGGCCGCCCGGGTCGGGACGCCCCGCAGCCGACGCTGCGCGGCCGCCCGGTCCGGGACGCCGAGCGGCTGCCGGCCTTCGCCGCGCCCGGGGCCGGCGGCCCGTGGAAGGGCCGCCGGCCCCGTCCGGGCGGCGCCGGCACGGGCGTCAGGAGTCGTCGCCGACGCCCTCCTCGCTCCTGATCAGACGCCAGGCGGCGCGGCGGGCACTGCGGTTGAGGCTGGACTGGAATCCCCTGTCCGGGGCGAAGTACCGCTTGCCGAGGTCGGTGACGATGCCGATGTAGTCCTCGACCTTGTCGGCGAAGACCCGGTCGAAGACCTTGCCGAAGTTGTCCTCGTCGTTGACGACGGCGGCCTGGCGGACCTCGGTCTCGGCGAGCGCCGCGTTGAAGGCCGGCAGCAGGTCCCGCTCGGTGAAGTCCGTCCCGAACCTGTCGTTGAACCTCGCGATGAGCTGGGACAGCAGGGACGTCTCCCGCTCCCCGCCGCCGCCCGCGCCGTCACCGACGTTCGGGACCAGGGCCGGCCCCTCCGCGGTCAGGCCCACGTCGTACTCGCCGGTCTTCTCCACCCGCAGATGGCTGAGGTCGACCTCGCCGATGTCGACCCCGCCGTCGGCCCGGCGCGGCAGCCGGTTGAGCAGGTACCGCCCGTACAGGTGCAGGCGCTCCAGGTCGGGGTCGGTGTACGGGACGACCTGCGCCAGGAACCCGTACTTGCGCACGTAGTCGTTCAGGTCCGCCCGGAAGGCCTCGGCCACCTGCCGGTCGTCCTCGTCCTCGCCGTCCAGCAGGGCCTCGAAGGCGGCCACCGCCGGGGCGAGCAGCCGGTACAGCTCCGCGTGCAGCCGCTCCCACCTCGCCGCGGACCCGCCGGCCCTGTCCTGCGCGGCGAAGTAGGCCGCGGCGAACCGGTCCATCTCCTGGGCGGTGAGGACCGGCGCGGACATGACCCGGCTCTGCGCCTGGTAGAGCAGGTTCGGCTCGGACGGGAAGGTCTGCGCCTCCACGAAGTACGGCCGGAACGCCTCCCGGACGTCCGCGGCCTCGTTGACGAAGTCGAGCACCACGAGGTCCGCCTGCGCCTTGCGCTCGGCGGTGCGGTTGATCCGGGACAGCGTCTGCACGGCGGAGATGCCGGTCAGCGTCTTGTTGACGTACATCGTCGTCAGCAGCGGCTGGTCGAAGCCGGTCTGGTACTTCTCCGCGACGACCAGGATCCGGTACTCCTGCCGGCCGGGCCCGCCGGCACGGACGGCCTTGTCGTCGGCCCGGGTGTAGGCGAACGCCTTCGGCAGCGCGCTCTCGGACACGCCGCCGTTCTCCCGGGCCTCGGTGGTCTCCTCGCCGTCGAGGGCGAGCGAGCCGGAGAACGCGACCAGCACACCGAGGTCCGGGTACCTGGTGTCGTAGCCGCGGTCCTTGAGGTAGCTCCTGATCGCCCGGGCCGTCTGCACCGCGGACTGGCGGGACGCCGTCACCACCATCGCCTTGGCACGGCCCCCGAGCCGGCCGCGGGTGTGCGCGAGGAAGTGCTCCACGATCACCTGCGCGTGCTGCGCCACGGTGTGGTCGTGGGTCAGCGCGAACCGGGCGAGCAGCGGGTTCGCCTTCTTCGGGTCGACCTCGCGCTCCTCGGGGTTCCGGTTGACCAGCTTCCAGTAGGTGCCGTAGGTGACGTAGTTGCGCAGCGGGTCGAGGATGAAGCCCTCCTCGACCGCCTGGCGCATCGAGTAGGTGTGGAAGGGCCGGTACACGGCCGCGCCGCCGACGTCCCGGAGCGTGCCGAACAGCTCCAGGGTCTTGGCCTTGGGCGTGGCCGTGAACGCGAAGTAGGAGAGGTTGGCGGCCCGGGAGCGCTGCGAGGCCTTGTGCCTGAGGCGCTCCTGCACGGTGGCGGGGGTCTCGTCCGCGGCGGCCTCGGTGGCGCCCGCCTCACCGGAGTCCCCGTCGAGGCCCAGGTCGCGCAGGGCTGCCCGGACGGCGGTGGCCGCGTCGCCCGACTGCGAGGAGTGGGCCTCGTCCACGACGATCGCGAAGTTGTGGCCCCGGATCTCGGTCGGGTTCTGCCGGAGGAAGTCGAGCAGGGCCGGGAAGGAGTGGAGCGTGACCGTGACGATCTTCCCGGACTCCCGGGAGAGGGCCCGCGCCAGCTGCGCGCCCTTCGCCCCCCGGCTCTCGTCGATCTTCACGACCAGGCCGGCGGTCTGCTCGAAGCCGCCGACGGTCTCCCGGAGCTGGGCGTCCAGGTTGCGGCGGTCGGTGATGACGATGACCTTGTCGAACACCGGCACGCCCGGCCTGAGGCCGGCGGCGAGCGCCTCGGGGTCGAGGGCGGCCGGATCGGCGGGCGTGTGCAGGTCGCTCAGCCGGTGGGCGAGCCAGCCGATGGTGTTCGACTTGCCCGAGCCGGCCGAGGCCATGACCAGGTAGTTGTGGCCCGCCCCGTGCACGGCCGCGTGGGCGGCGAGCTTCCGGACGGCGTCCCACTGGTGGAACCGCGGGAAGACCGGCTCCCGGGTGGTCCCGCCGCCCGGTGTCCGCTCCTTGTGGAGGTGGACGTACCGCTGGAGGAGGTCCAGCCAGTTGTCCCGCTGCCAGACCTGCTCCCACAGGTAGGAGGTGGCGTAGGTGCCGGGCGTGGTGGGAACGGGGTTCCCCGCGCCGCCGGGCTCCCCCGGGCCCGCGGAACCGGTGTTGAACGGGAGGAAGCGCGTCCTCGCGCCGCGCAGGCGGGTCGTGACGAAGACCAGGTCGGGATCGACCGCGAAGTTCGCGACGACCCGGCTGGTGAACAGCGGCTCGCTCTCGTCGCGCTTCGTGCGGTACTGCTCCTTCGCCTGCTCGACGCCCTGCCCGGTCAGCGGGTTCTTCAACTCGGCGGTGGCGACCGGGATCCCGTTGAGGAAGAGGGCCAGGTCGAGCCGGTTGCCGTGGTCGGCCCGCTTGGTCGCGTACTCCAGCTCCGGGACGACGGTGAGGCGGTTCGCCCGGTAGCCGTCGAGGACGGAGTCGTCCTCGACCAGGTTGGGGCGGAAGTAGGCGACCCGGAGGAGGACGCTGCGGTCCTTCACGCCCTCGCGCAGCACCTTGAGCAGCCCGTCGGAGGCGATCGCCTGGCCGAGCCGCTTCGCGAACCCGCGCTCGGCCTCCTCCGGGACACCGGCGTACTGGGTGGTGACCAGGTCGTCCCACGCGTCGGCCTGGGTGTCGCGGATGAAGGCGAACAGCTCGCCGGGGTCCAGGCCCAGCTCGGCCCGGTACTTCCGCGACCTCGCCTCGCGCCACCCGCGCTCGGTCATCGCGGCGACGACGGCCGCGCGGAAGGCGGCCTCGCCGTGGACCGGGGGCGCGGCGGTCACTGCGCGGCCCCCCGGCCGGAGGCGCTGGACACGTCGAGCCGGCCGGTGACGGCGGCGGTGACGAGTGCCTGCCGGCGCTCGGCCAGCAGGTCGAGCTGGCGCACGAGTGCGTCGGTCGCCTGCCGCGTGGTCGCGCGGTTCGCCTCGTACTCCTTCACGACCTCCCGTTGGCGCCGGAGGTCCAGGGTCGGCACCGGGAAGTCCAGGACCTTCGAGCTGCTCGTCGTGGCGATCCCGACCTGCGTCGAGGTGAAGCGGAAGTACGTCCGGCCGTGGGACGACGCCAGCAGGGCGGAGAGGTAGTCCGGGATCAGCCTGCGCCGGTCGGCCCGGATCGCGAACACGTGGTTCTGGTGCACCATTCCGGCGATCTGCCCGGTCCAGACCGCACCCCGGCCGAGGTTGTCGGGGTTCCCGTTCGCCTCCGTCATGACGACGTCCCCGGGGCGCAGCGTCGAGCGCCGGGCCATCGCCACGGGGATGGTGATCGTCTTGATCTCCGACAGGTCGAGCCACTCGCCCTGTACGTTCGCCACCCGCAGGTACGGGTACTCGGCGTCGTCGGAGCTGCGGTCCCGCGCGCCGTGGACGGTGACACCGGTCTGGACCCGGGCGAGGTAGCCGAGCCTCGCCGTGGCCACGGACGCCGGCAGCCACGGCCACAGCGGATGGCGGGCGCCCGGCGCACCGGCCCCGGGCACCACCAGTTCGGAGAGGAAGGCGCTGTAGCGCTCCGCCACCTTGTCGATCTGCCGGCGCCTCATGCCGGTGAGGCCGTCGATGCGACCGGTCTCGGCGTCGAGGAAGTCCGCGATGCGGCGCTGCTCCTCCGGCGGGGGCAGCATGATCCGCTCGCTCAGGACGTCCGAGGAGGACAGGTGCTTGACCGTGGTCGAGAAGGTCAGGTCGTTGATGATCTTCAGGGCGGCCGGCAGTGCGTAGGCCACGAACCGGATGTCGACCCCGCCGCGCGGGCGCAGCAGGCACAGGCGCTGGTTCAGGGCGGCCCGGCCCTTGTTCCAGAGCACGAGGTTGAAGTCGCCGTCCATGCCGATGACGACGTCGCCGTCCCGCAGCAGCACGGACGGCGGGACGGGTCCGGTCACGAAGGTCTCGAACGGCCCGTCGCCGAGATCGCGGATCCTGACCAGCGGCACGTCGCCGGTGGGTCCGAAGGTGTCCGAGGGGAACGGGTGGCCGTTCGTGAGGGAGACCAGGTCCCCCACCCGCCGCAGTTCCCAGCCGTCCGGGACCTCCTCGGTCCCGGACCGCACCTTCCAGGCCTGGCTCATTCCGCCACCTTGCCCAGCAGGGCCTGGATCTCGGCCTCCAGGGCCTTGAGCTCCGCATCGATCTCGGCGAGCGGCCTGGGCGGCTGGTAGACGTAGAAGTGCCTGGTGAACGGGATCTCGTACCCGGTCTTCGTCTTGCCGTGGTCGATCCACGCGTCCGGGACGTGCGGCAGCACCTCGCGCCGGAGGTACTCCTCGACGTCCTCCCCCAGCGGGACGTTCTCGTAGTCGCGCAGCTCGGTGTCGGGTTCGGGCGCGCCCTTGACCGTCTGGACCTCGCCGTCCGCGTCGCGGACCCCGATCAGGTCCCGCATGACCTTCGCGAACGCCGCGCCGCCGGGCCAGGCCAGGCCCGCCGCGACGACCGCGTCCTTGAGGGCGACGAGCATCTGAGACCTGGTCGGCCAGCTCCGGCCGACCAGCGGCCGCAGCGCGTCGACGAACTCCTCCGCGTACGCCAGCCGCTGCACCGGCTTCGCCTCGGCCAGCGTCGCCGGCGTCTCCTCCGTCACCTCGAACCGCAGCTTCAGCGGCCGCTCGACCGTGATGCGCTGGTAGCCGAAGTCCTCGTTCCGGAAGACCTTCACCTTGCCGTGCAGCGGGTGCTCCGGGTCGTCGGCGACCTGGAGGGCCTCGCCGTACAGGCGGGTGATCTCGCGGATCTGCGCCTCGCTCATCTGCTTGCGCTTGTCACCGAGGGACCTGCGCATCTTCACCCAGTGGTCCCGGGCGTCCAGCAGGACGACCTTGCCCTTGTGGCCGGCGGACTTGCGGTTGGTGAGGATCCAGAAGTACGTGGAGATGCCGGTGTTGTAGAAGAGCTGGTCGGGCAGGGCGACGACCGCCTCCAGCCAGTCGTTCCTCAGGATCCACCGGCGGATGTTGGACTCGCCCGACTCCGCGGCGCCCGTGAACAGCGGGGAGCCGTTGAAGACGATGGCGACCCGCGAGCCGCCTCCCCCGTTGGCGTCGACCGGCTTCATCTTCGACAGCATGTGCTGCAGGAAGAGCAGCGAACCGTCGTTGATGCGCGGCAGGCCGGCGCCGAACCGCCCGGCGTCGCCGAGCGACCCGTGCTCGCGCTCGACCTTCTCCTTGACCTTCTTCCACTCCACGCCGAACGGCGGGTTGGCGAGCAGGTAGTCGAACTTCTCATGCTCGTGGCCGTCGTCGGTGAAGGAGTTGCCGAAGGCGATGTGGTCGGGGTCCTGGCCCTTGATCATCAGGTCGGAGCGGCAGATCGCCCAGGACTCCGGGTTGAGCTCCTGCCCGTAGACCTCCACCCTGGCGCCCGGGTTCAGCGCGGTGATGTGGTCCTCCGCCGCGCTGAGCATGCCGCCCGTGCCGCAGGCGGGGTCCAGGACGGTGCGCACCACGCCGGGCAGGCTCAGCACGTCGGCGTCGGGCCCCACCAGCAGGTTGACCATCAGCGTGATGACCTCGCGCGGGGTGAAGTGCTCACCGGCGGTCTCGTTCGACTGCTCCGCGAACCGGCGGATGAGCTCCTCGAAGATGTAGCCCATGTTGTGGTTGGGGACGACCTCGGGATGCATGTCGAGGTCGATGAACCTGGAGATGACCTGGTAGAGCAGGTTCGCCCGCTCCAGCCTGCGGATCTGCTGGTTGAACTCGTACTTCTCCATGACCTCGCGGGCGTTCTCGGAGAACGCGGCGACGTAGCGCTGGAGGTTGGTCGCGGCGTTCAGCGGATCGTCGGCGATCTTCTTCAGGGTCAGGGACCCCTTGTTGTAGAAGGAGTGACCGGAGGCCTTGCGCAGGAAGCGGTCCTCGTCCAGGTCCTGGCCGACGAGCTGCGCCGCCGTCGCGGTGACCTTCGCGCGGGTCGGCTCCAGCACGCACTCCAGCCGCCGCAGGACGGTGAAGGGCAGGATGACCTTGCCGTAGTCGGACTGCTTGTAGTCGCCGCGCAGGCGGTCGGCGACCGACCAGGCGTTGTTCGCCAGCTCCGCGTGCTTGCTGCTGTTCAAGGGGTTTCCCCGGTTTCCTGTCGGGCCGTCCGCCCATGGCCGGGCCGGACGGATGAAGTCTGGTCGCTGCTGCGGGCCGGCTGCGGCCGCCCGGCCGCAGCGGCGGCGCCGGACACCGGCGGCAGCAGGGCGCCGGCGGTGAGGCCCGCGGTCACCGCGGTGGCGGCCTGCGCGGCCACGGCCGCCGCGCGGTGGGCCGCGACGCGCAGCCGGTGGGCGTGGCGGAAGGCCTCGCCGTAGCGGCGTTGCTCGGTCAGGGACACGAGCGGGACGCGCAGCCTCGCCGGGTTGACCTGGACCGTGGTGGTGCCGGTCGAGGCGGCGGAGATGTTGTCGGCCGCGCCGAGGAATCCGGCGAGGAACCACGGGTCGAGGCGGGCCGGGTCCGGGCGCAGCAGGTGCAGTGCGGAGCCCAGGAGCGCGCCGGCGTCCCCTTCGTCCGCGACCCGGGTCATCGGCCCTGCACCGCCCGGGCCGGCGGCGGCGCGCAGCAGCACGTCGCCCGCGGCGATCGCCTGGGTGGTGTCCGGGTGGGCGTCCCCGCCGTCGCCCGAGGGCGCGGTGCCGTCCCGGACGTCCCGTGCCGTCAGCACCGGGCGGTGCCCGCCCGCCTCCGCCGGGGCGCTGCCGCCGCCCCTGGGGTCGCGTCCGCCGCCCGGCGGCGACGCCCGGACCACGGCGAGGGCACCGCCCCGGGCGAGGTCGGCGACGGTCACGGTGCGCCACTCACGTGTCGCGGCGCCGGCCGGCTCGCACTCCCCCGCCCCGCCGAGTGCGGCCAGTTCGCCCAGCTGCTCGCCGAGTTGACCGTGCAGCGCGGCGATCCTGCCCGCGAGTGCCGCCGGGTCGACCTCGGCCGCGCGGACCCGCCGGCCCGGGGTGAGGTCGACGACGTCGTCGAGGAGGTCGACCACCGGGACGGCGCGGGCCGACCCCGACTCGTCGGCGAAGCCCTCCGGCCGGGCGCGGTAGGCGGTCCACGGCGCCAGCACGCGTTCCGCGAGGCCCGCCCAGTCGACGCCGTCGACGCCCCGTGGACCGCCGCGCACCGGGACACCCGCACCGGCGCCGTCCGACACCTCGCCGTTCCCGTCGACGAAGAGCACGGAGGCCCGGTCGGCGGCCCCCGGCTCGGGCCGCTGGAGCACCCAGACGTGCAGGGCGATGTGCAGCGGGTGGGCGACGCGGGCCGGCAGGGAGACGACCGCCCGCACGGCTCCGCTGCGGACGAGTTCGGCGCGGACCCGGCGGGCGGAGGTCCGGAAGGCGAGGGCGGGCGGCAGCAGCATGACGACGTACCCGCCGGGCTCGACGTGCGCGAGGGCGTGCTGGACCCAGGCCAGCTCCGACTCAAAGCGCGAGGGGACGCCGTAGGCCCACCGGGGGTCGTAGGCGAGCTCGTCGTGGCCCCAGTCGCGGTCCCCGAACGGCGGGTTGCACAGCACGGCGTCGGCGGTCAGGCCGGGGAAGGCGTCGGCGCGCAGGCTGTCGCCGGTGGAGATCACGGCCCCGCCCTCCGCGGGCGGGCCCGGCTCGTCCAGCATCAGGGCGACCGACGCCCGCTGCGCCTGGAGCGCGAGGGCGTCCTGCCCGTACAGCTCGCGCGCGCCGCGCCGGCGGGCCGCCGCCAGCAGGGAGCCGCTGCCGCAGGCGGGGTCGAGCACCCGGAGGACGGGCCCGGGCAGCATCGCGGCCATGAGCTCGGCGAGGCCCTCGGGGGTGCGGTAGGTGCCGCCGGCCGCGCTCTCGTCGAGCTCGCGCTCCGCGAGGACGTCCAGTGCGGCCCGCGGACCCGCGCCGCGCACACAGGCGAGCAGCGCGCGGATCACGCCCGCGTCCTCGCTCCCGTAGGGGCCGGGCGCGGGCCCGGACGCGAGCCCAGGCGCGGGCCCGGACGCGGGCCCGGCCGCGCCGCGGGCCGTCGCGGCCCGGTTCAGGGCCTGCTCAGCGGCCCGGTTCATGGCCTGGTCAGCGGCCCGGTTCGCGGCCGCCACGAGCCGGTCGCCGGACAGCTCCAGGAGGCCGTCCGACTCCTGCTCGGCGAGTCGCGCCGCCGCGGCCAGCAGCGGGAAGAAGCGGGTGGCGTCCGCGCCCGCCCCGAGCAGCCGCAGCGCCGTGCGCAGCGCCTCCTGCGGCGAGGCGGCTGCGGTGCGCCCCCGCTCGCGGAGCCACTGCTGGACGGCGCCCAGGTCGTAGAGCGGGCTGGTCTCGGTGCCGCCGCCGGGCGCCGGGAAGTCGGCGTGACGCCGCCGCCAGTTGCTGACGGTCGCGCGGGTGACGCCGGCGATGCGGGAGATCTCCGCGGCCGTCACCCGGGCGGACGGCGGCGCTGCTGGCTGTTGCGGCATGGAGTTTCCGCCCCTCCCGGAAATGGACGGTAAACAAGGTACACCATCAGCAACAGTCGATCTTCGATTGACGGTGCTTTCACCGGCGCGGACCGCCCTCCCGGGATCACCCCGCCCGGGCCGGCCCCGCCCGACGCGCCCGGGTCCGGGGAGCGGCCGCCCTGCGGTGCAAAGATCACCTCCCGGGGGCCTCAAGGAAATCCGGGAGGCATTCATCCGGCATGTCCCGGTTTTGCGGGCATTCCGGCGCGATCGGCCAGAACCCAAAGTCGCCCGCCCCGACCGTCGTTGACATGGCGGGACAGCCCGTGCAGTCTGGGCCGAATAGGGAAACGAGGCGCCCGAATCCGTGCACACGGGTCATCTTGGAGGTACGGAAGAGTGACACCCGGGAGCCGGAGCGGCCATCTCGTCGCGGTGGTGGGAATCGACGGCGCCGGCAAGACGAGCCAGGTGGAGCGACTCGCCGAGTGGTTCGAGGGCCTGGGGCGCCCGACCCGGCGTTTCCTGAACCAGACACAGCTCCCGGTCCGCCGGGCCCTGGACGCGATCGCCAGGGAAGAGGGTTTCCCGGGCCACCTGGAAATGCTCGGGGCCGACACGATCAGGCTCATCTCGGCCTGCGCGCGGCTGTCGGCGCTCGCCCCCGTCGAGGAGGTGCTGAACACCCCGGGCGCGGTGGCCGTCGCCGATCGCTACACCGCGTGCCAGTACGCCGCCGTCCGCCTCCAGAAGGCGGACAACGAGGAATTCCTGAGGCGGCTCAACCGGTCCCTCCCGCAGCCCGACCTCACCCTTTTCCTGGACGTCGATCCGGAAGTCGCCCGGGAAAGGATCGCGCGTCGCGGAATCGACGAGGAGACGTCGGAGTTCCTCGCCGACTACCGGGCGGCCTACCGCTCCCTCCCGGAATTCGAGGATTTCGTCGTGGTCGACGGGAACGGCTCGTTCGACGACGTCCAGGAGCTCCTCCGCGAGGCCGTCCGCAGGACCCTGCCCGAGGCGGTGCCCACGCCCGGAAGGGCGTAGGCCATCCTCCACCCGGGACGGCGGCGGCTGATCGCCGGCGGCGACCCCGCCGGGGTTCTCCGGGCCCGCGCGAAGTACGCCACGACGACCCCCAGCAGGCCTGAAGAACCGTCACTCCCTCGGGGCGGACGCCGGTTCGAGCGGATTGCCGTCGGCTCCTTCCACCGCGCCCGGGCCGTCCCGGCGGCGCGCCCGGCGGTGACGGCCGGGCAGGCGTGGAGGACGGCCGGGCGCACCCGGGGGCCGGTTCCGTCCGCGGCAAGCGCCGCGGACGGCCGACGCGTCCGCGCTTCCCGGCGTCTCTCCGCCGGCCCGTCGGCCCGTCGGCCGTGAGCGCCGTCGTCACGGAGCCGGAACCCGCCCCGGATCGCGGCCGGCTACGGAGGGCAACGGCCGGGACGGCGGTGTCCTGCCGCACGAAGCCGCGCGCGTGCCGAGGACGGGCTCCTCACCGCCGACGGACCGGGCACCCGCGTCGGCGCGCCGCCTCGGGGCCCGGGGCCGTCGCCGCCGTCGCCACCGCGCCGTGGTCGGCACGCTCGACCTCCCCCGCCCCCCGGGCGCCGCCCTCGCAGCTCTCCAGGTGCCGGACCGGTTCGGGGCCGCGCCGCCGGCCGGGGCGCCGGATCGCGTCGGCCGGCCGGGCGGTGACGTAGCAGCACGCCGGCTCGGCCGCCTGGTCCGCGTCCCCTCGCAGGTAGGCCTCGCGCAGACCCTCCCGGGCCCGCGCGGCGAGGGAGCGCACTCCGCTCGGTGTCATCCCCATCCGGTGTCCGACGGCGGCCGCCGACTCCCCCTCCACGACCGTGAGCCACAGGAGCGCCTGCCACCGGTCGGGAAGGGAGCGATAGGCCTTGGTGACCAGGGCGGTCTCCTCGGTGGCGAGCAGCGCGGCCTCGGTCTCCGCGTCCCCGGCGAGGTGTTCGGCCCAGGTCTCGAAGTCCTCCGGCAGCAGCACCCGGCGGGTGACGTGCCTGCTCCACTCCATCGCGGTGCGCCGGACACAGGCCATCAGGTAGGGGCGCCAGGCGTGACGCGGTCCGTGGCCACGGGCCACCGACATGTACGTACGGGCGTAGGCCTCGGCGGCGAGGTCCTGCGCGGTCTGCGGGTCACGGCAGTAGCCGCGCGCATAGGCCAGCACCGCGCCGTGGTGGCGGGTGAAGACCTCTGCCATCACCTCTCCGACCCGGGAGGTGTCGGTGGCGGTCGCGGCGGGAAGGACCGCGGAGAGCTCGACGTCGCTCATGGTGCTCAGACCCAGTCCGTGGTCGTCGGAACGCACGGTCAATGTGTTCTCCTCAGCTCTGGCCGCCCCGTGAGGGGCAGGTCGCGCGCACCGGGGGGTGCGGCGGCCGCACACGGGGTCGGGGGAGATCGGGCGTGGCTCGGTTGTCGGCGAGGCGGGGCAGGCGCGGCGCTGCACCTGGCGGCTCTTGGGTGGGCGGGCGCGGGGGCACCCGGTCCCGGAGGGACGTGACGCTGTCGATGCCTTCGGCCTGCCCGGGTTGGACGACACCGGTGACGGACGACTGCCGTGCCGTCGGGAGGCGGTGGAAGGTGGTCCACAGCACACCAGCCGGACGGCGTTCGGGCAATCGTCTCCAGGCCCGCCTCCTGCCCGCCCATTCCCAAACCGAATAGCGGGGGGCTCCCGTCGGGCTGTGCGCGCCGGCGCCGGGACGCTCGACGGCCCGCGTCCCCGCCGACCTCCCTGGTCCCTTCCGTCCCGAACTCGTGTCCCGCGCCGTGGGTATAACAGAAATGCCGATTCGGGTTTGGCATGTTCCGAATCGATGGCGCGGCACCACCCATGACACCGTGACGGACTTCCGGAACCCTGCCGGGCACCCGTCGTGCCGCCGGGAGGCGTCTCGTGAGGACGTTCCCGGCCCGTCGTCGACGGGCCGGGCGCGGACGCGCGCGCCGCGCCGTGCGAGGCGGTGGAGGCCCGGAACAGCCGCGGCGGGACGGCGAGGCCGCAACTGCCCTGCGAGTCTTCACTGCTGGGGTTCTCCGGGCGTTCCGCGGGCGCGACGGAGGCCTTGGCGCGAGGCCGGGACCGGCCGGCGCCCCGAGGGTGGTCCGAGAAGCCCGGTCGCTGCCCGTCGCGCGCACGGCTGTCGGACGTCCCTCTGCCGCACGGGGCGGTGGAACCCGGCCGGGTGGCACGCGGGCGGCCCTCACGGAGGCGGCGAGGAACGCCTCGTGGGCCTCGGCGGGGCCTCGGCGGACGTCAGCGGGCGGCCCACCTCCGAGGTCCCGCCCGCAGGGGATCGGCCTCGCGGGCCGCCCGCTCCTCGGCACCCGCTCCCCGGCACCTGCTCCCCCGGGGCCATCTGGCCCGGCTCGCGCGAGAGCGCCGACGCGCCCGTCCCCGCCCCGCTGCCGCCGGCCCCGCCTCCCCGGGCTCGACGACCCGCCGGACGGGGTGGGCACACCTGCCGGCCCCGGCCCGTGGAAGCCCGGAACGCGACGGCGGTGGCGACACCACGGAGACTCCCGCGGGCCCAGGCCCGGGGAGTCCCGTGGTGTCGCCACCGCCCCGATCGGTCGAGCGCTCGCCGGGGTCAGCCGGCCCCGGACGGATCGTGGCCGGTGTCATCGGCCCGGTCGCCGTGACCGGCGTGCCCGGTGTGGTCGGCGCCGCCCGTGATCACCCCTCCCAGCTTCGCGTGCAGGAGGTCCGCCGTGGTGTCGGACAGGACGACCACCCACCGGTCACCCACCAGGTACGACCCTCCGTACTCCTCGGCCCCCGACGTCCAGGCCGTCTGGGCCCCGGCGGTCGGGAAGGTGGCGATCCAGACCTCGTCGTCGCCCAGGGTGCACAGCCCCTGGCGGAGGTCCGTGGTGTCGGCGGTGATGTCGGCCTTACAGCCGATCCGCTGGGCCAGGTCCTCCACCGAGGCCCGGGCGACGTCGGCCGACGTCCGCGACGGGGTGAGCAACCCGCCCGCACCGCCGAGCAGTTCGACGACGCCCAGGAGGAGCAGGACGGTCAGTGCGAGCCACTGGAGCCTGCGACGGACGGTCCTCTGCGGCCGGACGGCCGCCAGGGTGGAGTCCCCGGCCGTCACTTACCGGTCACCGGCTTCCCGGCGGGGTTGATGGCCGACCACAGGTTGTCCTTGCCGTTCCCGTTGGCGTCACCGGGGGCGTTGTCGCCCGCGTAGGTGTAGACGGGCTTGCAGTTGACGGACAGCTGCCAGGTGCCGTCGGAGCGCTGCATCTTGCCGATCAGCTTCGGGTCCACGCCCTTGACCTGGCTCGGGTCGACGGCCGGCGCCGGCTTCCAGGTCATCGCGCACTGGCCCTCGCAGAGGGAACGCATCGGCCAGGACGGGTCCTTGGCGTACTGGTACAGCGTCATGCCGCGCGCGTCCACGACGATCGAACCCAGCTGCGCCTGGACGGTCACGGAGACCTGCGCCCCGCCCTGGGCGGGCTGCGACGGCTGGGGATTCGGCGCTGCACCCGTCGACGTCGCCGACGGGTAGGTCGTCCCGCCGGTGGCCGCGGCGGCCGCCTTCTTGCCGTCGGGTGCCAGGGCGAACCAGGTGCCGCCGACGCCCTGGCCCTTGGTGTCACCGGCCGCGGTGTCCTGCGCGTAGCGGTAGACCGGCCAGCCGCCCAGCGTCAGCTG
This sequence comes from Kitasatospora sp. NPDC056181, assembly GCF_042266225.1. NCBI lineage: Bacteria > Bacillati > Actinomycetota > Actinomycetes > Kitasatosporales > Streptomycetaceae > Kitasatospora > Kitasatospora sp. NPDC056181. The sequence continues at coordinate 20,789 of NZ_JBHJUK010000066.1, read as the reverse complement.
CTTCGATCCGTCGGCCCGCGTGACCTCGCCGACCACGCCGGCCTCGATCCCGCTCCCCGCGGTCGTGCCCTCCTTGGCGACCGGCGGCCAGGTCTTGGCGCAGCCGTCGTTGCAGTTGGACATCGGCGGCTTGGCGGTGTCCTTGTCGAACCGGTAGAGGGTGAAGCCCTGTCCGTCGGTGACCACCATGCCGAGCGCGGCGTCGTTGCGCACGGTCAGCGCTCCCCCGGCCTGGCCCCCGCCCGCCGACGCGCCGGCGGACTGGCCGCCGGCGGACGGCGACGCGCCCGCACCGCCGTACGAGCCGTACGATCCGCCGCCGGCCGGCGCGGCGTCCTGCGCGCCGACCAGCTGGCCGGAGCCCGACCCGGACGACGACTTGGCGCTGCTGCTCATGCTGCCCGTCAGGGCCATCACCACGAGCCCGACCAGCAGCAGGCAGAGCCCGACCAGTCCGTATCGCTTCGTCAACATGTTGCTTGCCTTTCCATCGGTGGAACTGGCCTTCCGTGTGCGTCCTCTGAGGTCCGCTCCGGCGCCGAACGTCGGTCCGCGGACACGGGACGTGGGTCTCAGGGTCGATGGACCTCCGGAAGCTCTCGATCGGCCCGCCGCCGCCCCGACGAGCGCCCGGGGCCGCGCGGGCCACGCGGCCCACCCGGCCCACCCGCGCCGCCCGGGCCGCGCTCGGACAGGAGCGGCAGCGCCCGGAACCGCGTCGGCCTCACTGGATCCGCAGCGCGAGCGCGGGACAACGGTCGACGGCTCGCGCCGCCCGGGAGAGCAGCCTCGCGGGTACGGGCATCACGCCCGCGGCGGGGAACCCGTCCGCCCCCAACCGGATGACGTCGGGCAGGACGCCGGTGCACAGGCCGTGGGCCTCGCAGAGCGTCCAGTCGACCACGATGGTGCCGGCGCTCTCGACCTCCGGCAGCGGCAGGACGTCCTGCAGCGGCCGCCCGCACCCTCCCTGGTACGAGTGCGCGACCAGGTCGTCGTCGAACACGGCCAGCGACGAGGCCACGAAACGGGCGGCGGCGTCGGGGTGGCTGCACGCCCCCCGTCCGGTGACCGCCCGCATCCCGGCCTGCACCCGGTCGAGTGCGGCTTGGCCGCCGCCGCGCACCAGGTCCTCGAGTGCCGCGGTCAGGTCGGGGAGCCCCAGGTAGCACGGCCCGCACTGGCCCGCCGTCTCGTCCGCCATCCAGCGGGAGATCCTGACGACCTCCCACAGCGGACAGGTCGTCTCCGGCAGCGGCAGGATGGCTCCGGCACCCAGCGCCCCTCCGAGGCTCTGGAAGGACTGGCGGGACACCACGGCCGAGCGGGCGGCCTCCGGGGTCAGCCACTTCCCGTGGTAGCCGCCGACCAGGACCCCCTGCCCGACGTCCAGGCCGCACGCCGCCAGGACCGGTTCCAGCGGCACTCCGGTGGGGGTCTCCACCACGGTCGAGCCGGCGATCGTGAGCAGCACCGTACCGGGTTCCTCGGGGGTGCCGATCTCCCGGTAGGGCAGCGCACCCCAGCGGGCCGCCACGGCGAGCTGAGCGAACGTCTCCGCGTTGGACAGCAGCGTGGGGGCGCCCCCGACACCGCTGTCGCTGGTGCGCACGCCACCTCCCCTGGGCAGGGCGATCCCGTTGGTGATGCCGCGGGCGAGGGCGCTCCCCTCTCCCGTGACGAACCGTTCGGGCAGCCGCACCACCGTCACCTGCGGCTTCACCGACCTCCGTTCTTCCAGCGCCCGGCGCAGGGACTCCTCGGTGTCGGCCCGCGTGACGCCGATCGCCACCTGTTCCGCGTCCAGCGCCACGGCCGCGATCAGCGCGCCGTCCAGCACGAGGTGCGGGGTGCGCAGGAGCAGCGTGGTGTCCTTCAGGCAACTCGGTTCTCCTTCCGTTCCGTTGACGACCACGACCGGCCTGGTGCGGCGCCGGGCGACCGCCTTGACGACCGCCCTGAGCTTCCGGGCGAAGGGGAATCCGGCACCTCCCCGGCCGCGCAGGTCCACGTTCTCGGCCAGCTCGGCCAGCTCCTCCGCGCGCAGCGCCGGCAGCTGGCCGTGGACCACGAGGTGGGAGCGGTAGTCGACCCGGTCCAGGCTCTCCAGGCCGGCGAACAGGACCGGCCGTCCGAACCAGATGACGGGCGGGGGGAAGCCGCTCACCCGTCCAGCCGCCCACGTCCGAGTCCGATGCCGGCCAGGCCCGGCCCGGCGGCCGCGCCCCGCCCCACGGCCGGCCCCTGTCCGACGGCCACGGCCTGCCGCGCGGCCGCCTGCGGACGCGTGAGGGGGGCCTCGGGGCCGCCGGTCTCCGGCCGGAGTGGCCGGACGGTGGCCTGGCGCGGGCCGGAGCGGTCCTGGAGGACGAGCCTGAGCGTGAGCGCGACGATCACGCCCACGACGGCCGCGCCGTACAGCAGCACCACCCAGGAGGCCGCGAGCCGGCCTGACTGCAGCCCGTGGACCAGGCCCGCGCCCCACGCCGGGTACGAGCAGAGGTGGATGACCCTCCACCGGCGCGCGTCACCCGAGCGGGCGAGCCTCCCGCGGGCCGCCCCGGCGAGCGCGACCGCGGGGAACAGGTAGCCGGCCACGGTCCCCAGGCCGAGGACCACCGGCTTGGCCGGGTCGGCGAACGGCACGAAGGCCGCGAGCGTGCCGATCTGTCCCACGACCAGTTTCATCCAGACGTGCAGGACGAGGAAGACCACGCCCGCGACGCCCATCGCACGGTGGACGGCCTGCGCGACGAGCCGGTGCGCCGGGGTCAGGATCAGCCGGTCGGTCGCCGCCAGGCCCCACAGGACCGCGGAGGTGAACGACACGAGCGCCAGCACCCCGACGGCGAACGTCAGGAACGACTGCAGTCCGGGGTTGACGACGACGGCCGTCACGCCCAGGCCCGCCGCCAGTGGCGGCAGGAACGACCACGGACTCGGCTGCTTGCGACCGCCCTCCGCGGACTGGTCGCCCTCGGCCGCCGCGCGCGCCCGGCCGGCCCGCTCGACGCCCCGCGGTACCGGGCCGAACCGCCGTGACCGCCGCCTCTGCCCTCTCACCATTGCTGAGCCCTCCGGCCTCGTCCTGAACCTGCTGTCGAATCGGATGTCGGGATCCCGGCACCGGCGGCGCGGGGAGTCGCGATCGCTCCCCCGGGCCCCGGCCGAGCCCGTCCGTCGCCCTCCGGGGGCCGGCCCCGGGCCCGGCGGCCCGTCGCGCCCGCGGTGGCCCGGCCCGTCCCGCACGGGCCTGTCCCGCACGGGACGGCCCCGGAAGGGAGGGGTCACCCGCAGCGACGACCCTGGTTGATGCAGCCGACCATCTGGTCCAGCAGGCCCTTGTTCATGTTGTTGATGAAGTCACCGTGATCGGTGATCGGGTTGTGGAGCTGCTCGGGGAAGCTGTCGACGGCGTACCGGACCCCGGCCGGCACGTCGTAGGCGACGCGCTCGACCAGCTGGGGGATCGCCTTGAAGTTCTTCGGGCAGGCGCCCGAGGCGTTGGAGAAGGCGGTGTGGGTCCGGTGGTTGGCGCTGTCGATGTTCTTGCCGTCCCAGCAGTCCGGGAACTTCAGCGTCCTGACGACCCTGCTCCCCTGCGGGCAGATCGGGTACTTGTCGACGACCTGGCGGTTCTCGAACCCGGTGCAGCTCCACGACGCCCGGACGTTCGCCGGCCCGTTGGTGAAGGCCTTGGCGTCACCGGTGATGATGCGCAGGAACCGGGCCATCGGCTGGACGGGGTTCCCGGCGCTGGAGGTGTACGTGATGTTCGCCTCGGCCGGGGTGAGGATCCGTCCCACGTTCCGGTCCTTGCCGCCGCCGGGAGCCTTGGCGTCCTTCTCGTTGGTCCCGTCGAAGACCCGCAGGACGGGCCAGTAGTACGCCGACTGGTCCCCGTTCGAGCACGTGGTGCCCGAGGCGGCGAGCTTGGCGTTGGAGGAGAACGCGTCCGTGGCCACGTTGCCCACGTAGTCGTGCATGTGGTGCGCCCCGTTGCTCACGCCGGGGGCGACGATCACGTTGTCGGGGTTGAGGTGGCGGTTCTCGTTGCGCCCGCACTGTGACGTGAAGGAGCCGGTGGCCGGCCCCTTCCGGACGGGCGCCGGAACGTTCGGGGAGACGCTGCGGATGTCGACGAACCCGCGCTTGGGGAGGGACTTCGCCAGGGAGGCCGCCTTGGTCTGGGCGACGGTCCCGCCCTCACCGTCGGCGCTGTACCCCTTGGCCGAGTCCTCGACCACGAGATCGTGCCTGACCACGCACTTCGCCATCCCCGAGAGGTCCTGGGGAAGACCGGAGTCCTGGCCGGCGCTGCCCGACAGCTTCTTCAGGGTCTCCGTACGCCTGGTGGCGAGGTCACCCAGGACGCGGTCCTCGCTGTCGTCGGGGCGGGGCGCGGACAGCCGGGTGTACGCGTCCGCCACCTGGACGTCGAGCTCGGCGAGGGTCTTGTCCACCGCGTCCTGGGACGCTTCCGGCACCTCGTTCAGGGCCGCCCCGGCGTCGGCGCAGGCGACGGTGCCCACCTGCGGGGACGCCGACCGCGCATTCCGGGGACGCTCACCGGCGAAGGACACCGCCGCGACCGTTCCCGCCGTGCCGATGCCCAGGATCACCGCCAACAGCAGGGCACCGGCCCTTCTCCTCGACGTGCCACGTTTACGGGACTTCATGTTCCTCACACTCCTCAGGGACCATCGGGCCTGCCGGGCAGGCCGCGGACAGCGTTCGTCCGGGTCGTCGTCTAGCGGGTCGGGCGGCTCGATCCGGCGGGCGCCGGCGAGCTGCTCGCGGACGGGGCGGCCGAACCGGTCGGCAGCGCGGTGAGCTTGTCGAACTTGACGAGTTGGGTGTCCTCCAGCACGTTCATGTGGTCGAGCACCGTGCCGTTGGCCGTGTTCGCCAGATCCCGGATCGTGGAGTTCTGGGTACCGGCGCGCACCTGGGCCACGACCGCGAACACCTGCCCGTGGGCGCTGCGCAGGATGTTCGCGAAGAGTTCGTCGAACTCCCCGCCCTGCGCGGCGTCCAACTGTTCGAGCCAGCCCTGCTGCTGCGCCGACGGCTCGCTCGGCACGTCCAGGTTCAGGGTCTGGGCGGCGGTCAGCACCGCCTTGTCGAGGTCGGTGTGACCTTGCACCAGGTGTCGGCCGGCCTCCTTGACCCCGGGGCTGGTGCCCTTCGCGAGGGCCATCCGGCCTGCGGGGATCTCCCACAGCCCGGCCAGCCGCACCCGCTTGACGAAGTCCCGGTCGAGGGCGGTGAGCGGGCCGGTGGGTGTCTGCGTCACTGCGTGGTCGTCGCTCACCGGGGCGCTGCGATAGGCACCGGCCGACTTCGCCACCGGGTACACCAGAGCCGCCGCGGTGAGGACCATGGCGACGATGATCAGGAGGGTGGCGAACGACCTGGGAAGGCGGCTCACCAGGGGCAGGCCGTAGGCGGCCGTTCCCGGGGCACGCTTCTTTCTCATGGATGACATGGGGGCTCCTCCTCCACCGCACCCGGAGGATCAGGGCCGCGCGGAACCGACGGGAACCGGTCCGAGTGGGCCTCGGTGGTCCGCGCGGTGACGACCCGCGCGGGGCGGTCCACGGACGGCGCGGCCGACGAGGGGACGACGCGGCAGCGCGGGAGGCTGCCACGAGGGGACGGTCCGGCAACACCCGGCATCGGACGCCCGGCACCGCCCCGGAAGGGATCACGAGCGCGGGCGGCCCACGGGCCTCAGCACCGGTGGACGCGGTCCTGCCCGGTGGGGGCGGGGACGGTCCCGGGGCGGGCGCACCGGGTGCCGCCGGCGCGGGGCCGGTCGGCGTGAGCGGGCGGGCCTCAGCGCCCGTTCGTCCGGACGTCCCGCCGGGGCCCGGACGTCCGGAGCAGCGCCGGCAACCCGGCTCTGCGGCGCAGGCGGGCGTATCCGGACGCCATGATCTGGATCTTCAACGCCAGCAGGAGCTCGAACCTGGCCCGGGGGTCGCGCAGACCGCAGCCGAAGATCTTCTCCAGGTCGCGCAGCCGGTTCCGGACGGCCTGCGGGTGGATCCGGAGCAGGCGGGCGGCCGGGAGGGTGCCGCCGCCCTCCAACCAGGCGATCAGCGTCTCCTCCGCCCACTCCCTCTGCTGCGGTGTCATGTCGGCCAGGCGTCCCAGCCACTTGGCCGAGAGGTGCCCCGCCAGCAGCGGGTCCTGGAACAGCATGAGCGTCGCCAGGTGGTCCTCGACGAAGTGAATCCCACCGGAGGCTCCGTCCGGCACCATCGTCAGCAGCTTGCGGGCCCAGCCGAGCGAGATCACCGCGTCCTCGACCGGCACGGCCGGCCCCACCACGGCAGTCCGGCCCCCCAACCAGAGGGCGAGAGCCCGGGGCATGCCCGGCAGCGGGTCGGGGATCAGCAGGTAGGGCAACGTCCCCTTGGTACCGGCTACGACCTCCGATCCGGAGAGTCCCGGCGGCGGTGCCCCCGGCGACAGGTACAGCGCCACCGCCTGGACCGTGGCCGGCTCGGTGCGCCGGACGCCATGACCACGGGGACCGTGACCGGTGCCGGTCCGTCCCGCCGCGCCGCCGTGGCGCGTGCTGCCGTTCCGGCCCGCCCCGCCATCACGGCCGGCGGCGTTCCCGTCGCCCGCCGTGCCGACCCGACCGGCCGTATCGACGCGACCGGCCGTGTCGACAGGACCGGCGAGCCGGCTTTGCACGGGTTCCCGGAGGCCGGCGGTCTCCGGCAGGGCCGGCCCGCTCACCGCGACCCCCTTCCCACGACGCCGGAACAGTTCCCGTCGGCGGAACCCCCCAGGGCCACGCCGACCCGGACGGCCCGGGCCGGACGCGTCCCGACGCACCTCGACCCGGCGGCCGCCGTTCCGCCCGCGGCCCGTCCCAGCACGAAGAGTTCGTACGGAGTCGGAACCGGCGACCTGCTGCCGGAGCATGCTTCCCGCATGGCGGCACCCCTCTCTCTCGAAACCGTCGACCCCAACCGGGCCGGACACGTTTAGAGATGGGCCGCCGGAGGTTTCGTCCCGCCGCGTTATCAATCCGTTACCATTCGCGCGGCGCCCGACCCCCCTCATCCACCACCGGAAGTGCCGCCCCGCAAGGACCGCACGTCCACGCACCGACGGCCGCCCGACGGCCGTGCGGAGCAGCGAACTTGACGCCCTCCCGGTCGCACGCCCCCGCTCGCGGTCGCGCCCCGTCGATGCGCCGACCCTCCCGGAGAGCATCTGACGTGTCGTCACATCATCACGATCACCGACCGCTTCGGTCCGATCAGGAGAGATCACCGCCGAGCACGGAGAGCCACATGGAACCCCCGGATCGACGAACTCCGGTCCATCCCCGCGTTTGTGCCGACCGAACAGGTATTCTCCCGGTTGCTTGTAGGATGTGGCCCCCTCAGGGGGTGACAGGCGCTGCGGAAGCCTGTCCCACGGCCCTCAGGCCCGAATGCCCTGCACCACATCCACGCGATCGGGGGCATGATGCGACTCAACCTGAACCAGCTGGCCATCTTCGCGAAGGTCATCGAATGCGGTGGGTTCTCCGCGGCGGCCCAGGTGCTGTTCCTGAGCCAGTCCTCGGTCTCCAAGCAGGTACAGAACCTGGAGACGTCCCTGCGGACCGCCCTGGTCGACCGCTCGGGCCCGAGGACCCGCCCCACCCCGGCCGGACGGGTCCTCCTGGCCCAGACCAAGGAGATCCTGGCGCTGGCCGATCACGCCGTCGGCGCCGTCCAGGCGGCCGCGCGCTGGCCGATCGAGCGCCTGGTGGTCGGCAGCACGACCGCGGTCGGCGACTACCTGTTGCCGGCGGTGATGCGGGAGTTGCGGCGCCGCGAACCCGACGGGCTGTTCACCGTGACCCTCAACAGCCCCGAGTGCCTGACCGGCGCGCTGGAGCAGGGCCGGATCGGCGTCGGCGTGGCCGACGGCCCGCTGCCTCCGGGGCGGTACGAGTCGGAGCAGCTCGCCAGCCACGACATGGTGCTGATCTGCTCGCCCGACCACCCGCTGGCCGGGAAGGAGGTCACGCCGGCGGAGCTGTCCTGCGAGTCCTTCCTCCTCCTCGAACCGGGCTCCCGGACCCGCGGGCAACTGCTGGAGCTCCTGCACACCTGGGACCTCGTCGGCGCGCGCACCCTCGACCTGTGGGGAACGGAGAGCGTCCGGGAGGCCGTCCGCATCGGCCTCGGCGTCAGCCTTCTCCCCCGATGCTCCGTCCGCTTCGAGCTCCTCCACGGCGTCCTCGCCGAACTCCACGTCACCCCCGCCCCGCTCCCCCGCACCGTCACCGCCAACTGGACCCTCGCCCGCCCCCTCTCCACCTACGAGGAACTCCTGCTCTCCCTCCTCCACGAAGTGGCCGGCACCCCCACCGCCACCCCTCACCGACCCGCCGAACTCAGCGCCTCCTGACGTTTCGTCACGCTGTCGACGTGACGCGGGAATTCACTGTGATGACACCGTCCGCCACGGATCGGTACCCCTGGGGCGTTCGTCCGTCGGCGGGCAGGCCGCCTGCCCCTCCGGTCGTTCGCCCTCACGCCGTCGGTGCCGAACCCGCCTCGGCGGCGTCCTGGATGAGCTCCGCGACCGTGGTCGGCCGGGAGACGGCCACGGCGTGGGAGGCCTCGGGCAGTTCGAGGACTGCGGCACCGGCGCGCCCTGCGGTGAAGCGCTGGAGCGGCGGCGGCAGCGCCTGGTCGGCGCCGGTCACCAGGGCCCAGGAGGGTTTGGTGCGCCAGGCCGCCACGGTGGGCGCATCGGTGAACACCCGCTCGGCGACCGGTCGTTGGAGTGCGGCGAGCACCTGCGCCACCTCCGGGTCGAGGTCGGCTGCGAGGAACGGCCGGTAGGCCTCCCGCGGAACGGTGAGCTCCGTCGCCCGGTCGGTGTCGTTCGTGGCGAACGCGGTGCGCCGCAGGCGGGAGAGGAGCGGTGAGGGGGCGAAACGAGCGGCGAGCGCCTGGTGGCTCTCGCCGGCGTCGGGGAGGTAGGCGGCCACGTAGACCAGGGACACGACGTTGGGAGCGGCTCCGGCCTCCGTGATCACGGCGCCTCCGTAGGAGTGGCCGACCAGGACGACGGGACCGTCGATGCCCGCGACGACGGAGGCCAGGTAGGCGGAGTCGTGGGCCAGTCCGCGCAGCGGGTTCGCGGCGGCCACGGCGGTCAGGCCGCGTCGGTGGAGTTCGGCGATGACGCCGAACCAGCTGGTCGCGTCGGAGCAGCCGTCGTGGACGAGCACGACGGTGGGCCTGGTGGAGGACATGGCGACCTTTCGGATGGCGCCGGCAGTGGTGCCGGCGGCTGGGCACGCGGCCACGGAGCGCGCGGCCGACGGGCAGGCGACCGACGGGCAGGCGGTGTCGCCGGGCGGCACGGGCGTCGGCGGGGTGGCGGAGGCGGGTTCAGGAGGCCGGCTCAGGAGGCCGGCTCAGGACGCCGGCTCAGGACGCCGGCTCAGGATGCCGGACGGTGACCGGACGGCTGCCGGCCGGGCGGCTGGTGGCCGTCGGTCTGCGCGGCGTAGGCCTGCCACTCGCGGGGTGAGACTCCGTAGGCGTCACGGAACGCCCGGCTGAAGTGGGAATGGCTGACGAATCCCCAGCGGTGCGCGACGGCCGAGACGCTGGTCTGCCGGCGGGACGGGCGTTCCAGCTCCCGCCGGCAGACGTCGAGGCGCCGCCGGCGCACCCACTGGCCCACGGTCATCCCCTCCTGCTGGAAGAGCTTGTGCAGGTAGCGCACCGAGATGTGCTGCGACCGGGCGATCGATTCGGGCGAGAGGTCCGGATCGGCCAGGTTCTCCTCGATGTGGGCGCGGATCCGCGACAGCATCCCGGCCGCGGCGGTCGGGTGCACCGGGCTCTGCCGTTCGAGCAGGTCGGTCACCAGGATGGCGACGATGTCGGAGACGCTGCGCGCGAGGTGGTTGCCCGGCCGCGCGCGGTGGGCCCGGATCTGGCCGGCGAGCGTCCGCAGGAACTGGGAGGCCAGCGAGCCGATGCCCTCGCTTCCCCGCGCCATCAGCCCGCCCGCCCGCCGGACGTCGCCGCGCCGGACGCCCAGGTAGAAGCAGGGGACGCGGAAGTGGACCATCCGGCACCCGGGATCGCGCAGGAGGTCCGCCGGCTGCGGGGTGGTGCCGATCAGCAGGTCCCCGGGTTCCAGCGCGGTGCTGGCTCCGTGACGGCGGAGCGAGGCCGCGCCGTCGAGGTACAGGGCGACGTACAGGCAGTCGTCGGGGTCGGCTCCGGGAGGCGGGGAGAGGACGTCGATGCAGCCGACGCCCCCGTCCTGGGCGGCCTGGCCGAGCTGGTGGTGGTCTGTTCCGGGCATGGGTGGGGTGTCCGACGGGATCACGGAAGGCTCCGACCGGTTCGAGTGTTCTGTGCGGTTGCTGGGGGATCGCCGCTCGGCCGTACGCCGGCGGTCGGTCGTTCGGGAGGGGAACCCGTCGACGACCGGCGTTGGACTCGTTCGGGTCCGGGGTTCCGGACCGGGCAGGTTGCCGGAGGATGAGCGGCGGCCCGCGGGAACGATTCTCGCCGCGCACCGGACTCGCCGGCCACCGACCGGCGTAGGGATTGCCCGACGGAAGTTCATCGCTTTGTAGCAACGGCGTGGCCCCGCCCCACCGCGGGAGTACGTGCCCGGCAGCGGGGGAACGTGCCCGGCGCACCGGCCGCGTGTGCACTGGCCGTCACCTCCTGGTGCGCCGCCGGGACATCACCGACGGCTCCGCCGTCTAGCCTGAGCAGCGGAACGGCCTCCCCTCCCGCCTCCTCGGCAGCTTCCAGGACCCCGGCCGGACAGCGCCGGCACCGGCCCCGGCCGCCGGACGCCCCCGTCCGGCCGCACCGCCCTCGCCCGGCGCGCACGCCCCTGTCCCCGCGGACCCGGGCGGCCCCTCGTCGCCCCGTCCAGCCCGCCGTGGCACCCGCCCCCCACACCGACCCAGGAGATCCCCATGCCCGCCCACCACCCCGTCTCCGGTGCGCAGCACCGCCCGGAGGCGAGCATCACCGGGATCGTCCTCGACGCCCGGATCGTCCTGGACGAGGAGCAGTCCTTCGGCGTCCCCGTGCGCTTCGGCTACCGCGACGACGACCCGTTCGCCGTCACGCTCGCCTTCCTCGGCCCCGCGGCCGAGGCGGGCACCTGGCAGCTCTCCCGCGACCTCCTGTGGGAGGGACTGCAGAAGCCCGCCGGCCTCGGCGATGTCCGCATCTGGCCGCCCTGCCCCTGCCACGGCCGCTCGTCCCTGCGCATGATGCTCCAGGGCCGGGACGGCAGCGTCCTCGTCGACCTCCCGTCCCGGCAGGTGCGTCGCTGGCTCCGCCGTGAGTGCTTCGCGCTGGTCCCCCCGGGCACGGAGGGGGACCTGATCGACTGGGACGCCGAGCTGGGCGGCCTGGCCGGCTGACGTCCGCCGACTGCCGGCCACAACCGTGACCTCGGACCGGAGGAGCACACCCTGCCGCGGACGGACAGCCGCACGGGACCGACCGGCCCGGGCCGGGCCGGGCCGCTCAGGGTCCGGTGCCGGCCGCCGGGCCCTCCGGGCGCTGTGCGGGCCGGTGGGTCACTCCGGGCCGCGCCCTCCGGCGCCTCCCGTGCGGGCGGTGACCAGACCGGACTCGTAGGCCGCGATGACCGCCTGGGCACGGTCACGGACGTCGAGCTTGCCGAAGATGCTGGTGATGTAGTTCTTCACCGTGGAGTGGCTGATCTCCAGGGCCCGGGAGATCCCGGTGTTGTCCAGTCCGGTGGCCATGAGGCGCCACACCTCGACCTCGCGGGGCGTGAGTTCGCCCGTTTCCGCAACGGGCGGCGGGCTGCCCGGAGGGACCCGGACGTAGGTGGAGATCAGCCGGGTGAGCAGGCGCGGAGCGACCACCGCCTCGCCGGCGTGGACGGTGCGGATCGCCGCGCCCAGGTCCTCCGGGGAGACGTCCTTGGGCAGGAACCCGCAGGCACCGGCGCGCAGCGCGGCCACCACGTACTCGTCCATGTCGAAGGTGCTGAGGGCGAGGACCCGGCAGTCCGGCAGGGTGCGGGCCAGCTCCTGCGTCGCGCCGACCCCGTCCAGGACGGGCATCCGGATGTCCATCACCACGACGTCGGGGCGCAGCCGGTGGGCGAGGGCGACGGCCTGTTCCCCGTTCTCGGCCTCGGCCACCACCTCGAACGACGGGTCGGGCGAGAGGATCAGTGCCAGACCGCGCCGGACCAGCGGCTGGTCGTCCACGATGAGGATCCTGATCGCCGGTGTCCCGGCGCTCACCGGGCCGCCGCCGTCCCGTGCTGGACGGCCGCGTCGGCCGTCTCGTCCGACGCCAGCGGCAGGTCGGCCACCACGGCGAAGCCGCCGTCCGGCCGCGGGCCCGCCCGCAGGGTGCCGCCGTGCAGGGCGACGCGCTCGCGCATGCCGATCAGGCCGTAGCCGCTCCGGCTCCCGGGCGACGGCGGGTCCTGGAGAGGCGCGCCGGCGCGCAGTCCGCCGGCCTCGCCGAGCCCGCCGTCGTCGCGCACCTCGACGGTGACCTTGTCCGGACCGTACGTCAGGAGCACGGAGGCACGGGCGGGTCCCGCGTACTTGCGGGCGTTGGTGAGGCCCTCCTGGACGATCCGGAACACCGTCAGGCCGACGGTCGGCGGCAGGGGGCGCCGGGTCCCGTGGACGCCGAGGTCGGTCGGCAGGCCGGCCACGCGGGACTCGTCCACCAGCCGGCCGAGGTCCTCCGCTCCGGGCTGGGGCGACGGCGGGGCGGTGTCCGGCTCGTCGCCGGCCCGCAGGACGTCCAGGAGCTGGCGCATCTCGCGCAGGGCCAGCCGCCCGGAGGACTCCAGGGTGACCAGGGCGTCCCGGACCACCTCCGGGTTGCCGAGGTTGGCGCGGGCGCCGCCGGCCATCAGCTGCATGGTGGTGATGTGGTGGGCCACGATGTCGTGCAACTCCCGTGCGATGCGGCGGCGTTCGTCGGCCACCGCGCGGTCGGCGAGCAGCCGGCGGTTGGCCGCGACCTCCCGCTGCCAGCGCGCCACGACGAGCCCGGCGCCGGCCACGAGCAGGGCGGAGACGGGGGCGCTGACGGCCGCCTGCCAGGCGGGCATCCGCAGGTGGCTCTGGCTCAGCAGTGTCAGCACCGACGTCACCACCGAGGCCGCCGCCGTCTCCAGGGCGGTGCGGGCCCTCGCCACCGAGTACAGGGCGACCACCAGCGCGGCGCCGAAGTGGGGGCTCGCCGGTGCGGACAGGTCGGCCGCCGACTGGAGCGCCAGGACCCCGGCCAGCGTCGCGACCGGGTGGCTGCGCCGGGCGAGCAGCGGCAGGGCCGACAGCGTGACCAGGAGGAAGCCCGTCAGGCTGACCCCGCGGTCACCGGCCTCCCCGGTGAACACCACGTAGCCGAGCAGGTCGATGGTGCAGGCGCCGACGGCCAGCAGCGCGTCGGCGCGGGTCCACGGCGCACCGTCGGCGTCCGACGGCGCGTCGGCCGCCCCGCCGGGCCCCGGGCCGGAGCCCGCCCCGTACGTCGCATCCACTGCGAGGCGCTGACGCCCACCCATGCCCGTTCCCCCTCCGTGCCCTGCCGCCGGCGGACGTCCGAATCCGGAGGTCCACATCCGGACGTCCGATTCCGGGTCCGGCCCGGATCCGGCCCGGACCTGCGCTGATCAGCCCTGATGACGCCATTCTGGCACCTGCCCACCCGGCCCCGGCATGCTCCCCGCGGCCGATCACGCAGGCCCGGACCAGGACCACGGTCCCGGGTCCGGGCCCGGCCGAGGAGCTGGGGCCCCGGTGCGGATCGTCCGCCGCAAGGACGTCCGGGGCCCGCTCCGGGTGATGGTCTGGAACCCGGCCGGGAACCCCCGGAGCAGAGACCGACCTTGGGGACGTTCGCGTCCACCGCCGGAGGAAATCGTGATCCGCGCAATGACCGGATACGCCACCAGAAACCCGTGGAGGGTGATCGCCCTCTGGGTGGTGCTGGGAGTCGCCCTGGCCGGGCTGAGCCCGATGCTGCTCTCCCGCGTCACCCAGGCCCGGACCGGGGACTTCCTGCCCCGCGGCTACGACTCGGCCGCCGCGCTGCGGATCGCCGAGGAGGAGTTCGGGGCGCGGCCCGACGCCACCACGGTCACGGTGCTGGTCGCCAGGACCGACGGCAAGCCCCTCACCACCGCCGACGAGCAGCGGATCGGCGCCGAGTCGGCGAAGCTCGCCCAGCGCCGGGTCGTCATGCCGAGGAAGGACGACAAGCCGGCCTTCCTCGTCCCCGACCGCTCCCAGACCCCCCGGGTCGCCCCGGCGCTGCCGGCCCCCGACCGGAGCTTCGAACTGCTCGCCGTCGAACTCACCGGGAACGCCGCGGACGAGGGGGTCCAGGACGTCTACCGGGCCTTCCGGGACGCCGCCCGGGCGCAGTTCGCCGAGGCCGGGATGCGCACCGGCTTCACCGGGGGACTGGCCGACGCCGCCGACACCGCCGACTCCCACCGGACCGCCGCGACGGTCGGCAGCGCGCTCGTCACGGGGCTGATCGTCCTGCTCAACGTCCTGGTGTTCCGCAGCGTCCTGGCGGCCCTGCTGCCGCTTCTCGCCGTCGCCATGATCGGCGGCGTGGCCGGCGGAGCCGTGGCCGGCGCCGCGATGCTGACCGGCCTCAAGCTCGACGCCGGCACCCCGGGACTGATCTCCGTGGTCCTGCTCGGCATCGGGATCGACTACCTGCTGTTCCTGCTCTTCCGCTTCCGCGAGCACCTGCGGGCCCGACCCGAGCAGCCCGCCCGCGAGGCGGCTGCCGAGGTGTCCGCCAGGGTGGGCACCGCGATCACCTCGGCCGCGCTGACCATCGTGGCCGCCTTCGCCACCCTCGGCGTGGCGAGCTTCGGCCAGTTCCGCTCGCTCGGCCCGGCCATCGCCGTCGCGGTCCTGGTGATGCTGCTGGGCAGCCTCACCCTGATGCCCGCGCTGCTCGCCGCCTGCGGGCGCAAAATGTTCTGGCCCTCCCGCAGCCTGCGCCGGCAGCCGCGCGAGGGCTTCGCCGCCCGCTTCGGCGAGCTCGTCGCCCGGCGGCCGCTGCCGCTGCTGCTCGCCTCCGTCGCCGTGCTCGGCGTGCTGGCCGCCGGGACGGCCGGGATCCGGATGGACTACGGCCAGGGCGGCTCCGGTGACGGAACGCCGGCCGCCGCCACCGCCGCCGAGATCTCCCGCACCCTGCCGGCCGGCGTCTCGGACCCGACCAGCGTCTACGTCGTCACCACGGACGGCAGCACCCTCGACGCCGGCCGGCTCGACGGCCTCTCCCGCGCCCTCGGCACGGTCGACGGCGTCGGCAAGGTCGGCGGGACCACCCTCAACGGGGACCGGCGCGCCGCCCGGATCGACCTCTACCTGACCGCCGACCCGCAGAGCCAGCGCGCCCGCGAGCTGGCCTCCGGCCCGGTCCGCGCCACCGTCGCCGCCCACACGCCCGCCGGGACCACCGCCCACGTCGGCGGCACGGCCGCGGTCTTCGCCGACGTCTCCACCGCCGTCGACCACGACCTGACCGTCGTCTTCCCGGTCGCGGCCGCCCTGATCGGCCTGATCCTGCTGCTGCTCCTGCGCAGCCTGCTCGCACCGGTGGTCCTGATGCTCTCCGTCGGGCTCGGCTTCGCCGCCACCCTCGGCGCCGCCACCCTGCTGTTCCAGCACGGGCTGGGCGAGCCGGGCGTCAGCTTCACCCTGCCGCTGGTGCTGTTCCTGTTCGTCGTGGCCCTGGGCACCGACTACAACATCCTCATCACCGACCGGATCCGCGAGGAGATGCGGCGTCCCGGTCCGGCCCGCGCCGCCGTGGGCCGCGCCGTCCGGCACACCACGCCCGCCATCGCCACGGCCGGCCTGGTCCTGGCCGGGTCCTTCGCCACGCTCGCCACCACCCCGGGCAGCGAACAGGTCGCCTTCGCGATGACGCTCGGCATCCTGCTCTCCGCGTTCGTCCTGTCCCTGGCCCTGGTGCCGGCCCTGGCGGCCCTGCTCGGCCGCGGCATCTGGTGGCCCGTCCGCCCGGCGCGCCACCCCCGCGTGAGCGCCCCGCTCCCGGAGCCGGCCTCCGGCCCGGCCCGCCACCCGGTCGACGCGGGCGGCCGCCGGGACTGACCCTGCCCGGCACCCCGGGGAGCAGCACCCGGACCGGCCTCCGCCCGTGCGCGGTGGCCGGTCCAGGTGCTCGCCGGGGCGCCCGTTCGGGTGCGTCCGCCACCGCGTGCGGGAGGAACCGGGCGGGGGATCCCGCCCGCCCCGTCGCGGCGGGGGCGCCCGCCGCGCGGCCGAGCCGCGGTCAGGCGGCCACGTCGTCTCCCGCGCCGAGGAGTTCCTCGATCCTGAGCCCGAGGTGCAGCGTGAGCCGGTGGGCGCCGTCGTCGAGGTCGAACCCGGTGATCTCCTGGATCTGGCGCAGGCGGTAGTAGAGCGACGTGCGGTGGAGTCGCAGCGCCTCCGCGGTCCGGGGAATCGATCCGGCGTTCTCCAGGAAGCAGCGCAGGGTGTCCCGCAGCCGGTCGCCGCCGTGGGTCCCGGACAGGGTGCGGAGCGGCTCGGGGATCAGGGACGCGTTCAGGGCGTGCTCGGGGAGTTGGAGGAGCACGGCGAGCTCCCCGAGCAGGTCCCAGTCGCCGACGCCGTTGAGGGAGGGCAGCCGGCGCGCCGCACGGGCCGCCACGAGCGCCTGCTCGTACGAGGTCCAGGCGCCGTGCACGCTCGGGTGCCGCCCGCCGACGCCGATCACGGGGGCCGCCGACGGGTCCAGGAAGGTGCGCAGTTCATCGAGGACGCGGGCGGTCTGGGCGACGACCTCGTCCGCGCCGGGGGGCCGGTCGCGGAGCTGGATCAGTGTCGCCCGTTCCTGGTCGATCGCGACGAGGCCCCGGCCCGAACGCGTCCGGCGGAACCCTTCCAGCGCCCCCCACAGGGCCGCCTCGGACTGCCGCACGGGCTCCGTCCCGCGGCCCAGCTGGACGAGGGTGACCAGGACGTGCTCCCCCTCCCCCAGCAGCCCGCGTTCCACGCCCCGCCGGCGGGCGGCGGTCCGGGTCGCGACGTTGGCGTCGACGAGGTCCCGCACGAGGTCCCGCTCGTCGGTCCGCCAGGTGTCGGCGGCGGTGTGCTCCGCGTACATCTGGGCGGCCATGAGGCCGGCGGCGCGGTCGATGGCCTCGGTCTCCGGCTGCCCGAGCTCCTTCTCCGGTACGACCACCATGAGCAGCCCGAGCAGGTGCCCCCGCTCGCGCAGCGGTACGACGTAGCGGGGCAGCAGGCCGAGATCGTCACGGCCGTCGATGAATCCGGGCCTGGTCCACCGGGCCACGCCCTGGGCGAGGACGTAGCGGATGGACGCGTTGTCGGCCCGGCCCTGCAGCAGGGTGCCGATGCGCACCGGGTCCTCGTCGCCGAAGTGACGGCTCGTGCAGACCATGCGGACCAGCGGGTCGTCGACCGCGACGGACCGTCCCAGCAGCTCGGCGAGTTCGTCGACGAGCGCCTGCAGCTCGGGGCTGCCGGGGCGGGCTCGCTGGGGCCTTGCGGTCATGCGCTGTTCCTCTCCTGACCAACTGCTCGCCGCGGATCGCTTCTCCTTTCCGCAGCTCTTGATCATTTTGAGGAGGCGCCGGCCCCGGCACATCGCACGAATCGTCCATTGACGCGGTACCCGCGTGGGATGCGAAGCGGTCACTCTCCGCTGTCACGGGCCTCGGCCAGCCGGGCCAGCTCCACGCGCGAGGTGAGGTCGAGCTTGGTGAAGGCCCGGCGCAGGTGCGAGCTCACCGTGTGCGGCGAGAGGGAGAGGCGCTGGGCCACCTGGAGGTTGGTCAGCCCCTGCGCTACGAGCCGTGCCACCCGCAGCTCCGACGCCGTCAGCTCGGGCCACCGCCCGTCGTGTCCGGCCGGCCCGGGCCACCGCCCGTCGTGTCCGGCCGGCCCGGGCCGGCGGCGGACGCCCGCGGCCCGCAGGCGCCGGCGGACGCGGGCGACGTCCCGCTCGGCGCCCGCCTGCAGGTAGAGGGCGAGGGCCGTGTCCAGGTGCGGCACCGCTTCGGGCTTGCGGGTGACCGCGAGCTTGCGTCCGACGTCCTCCAGCGCCGACGCCCGGGCCATCGGCCGGGGGCAGTCGTCGAACAGCCCGACCGCGCGCCGGAGGTGACCGAGGTCGTTGTCGAGGAGTCCGCGGGCGTGCGCGGCGGTGGCGGCGAGGAACGTGAAGCCGGGGTTGAGCTGGGCCCGCCGCTCGGCCGCCCCGACCGCCCGGGCGGCCCGCTCGTGGGCGCCGGCGCGCAACGCCATGCGCACGAGCACCGGGGCGTCGGCGGGGTCGAGCGGGCCGGCGAGGCCGTTCCGCCCTCCGGCCCGCGCCGCCGCCGGCTCGTCGAGTACGGCCATGGCACGGTCGGGCCGGCCCTCGGAGTCCGCCATCAGCGCCAGCATCCAGGAGCCGACGTCACGGACGAGTGGTGCGCCCTCGCGCCGCATGCGCCGCGCCTGTTCCGCGTACCCCCGCGCGGCCTGCCGGTCGTCGGTGTGAAGGGCGACGCGCATCATCGCGTACCGGAGCGTGACGTCGGCGAGGTCGCCCGTGCCGGGCTCGTCGGTCGTCGCGTAGGCGGCTTCGCCCTCGGCCCGGGCCTCCGTCAACCGTCCGGCGTCCAGGAGCGCCCGGGTGCGGTACATCAGCCACAGGCGTGCGGCGGCCGCCCGGCCCTGGTTCCGGGCGGCCCGGACGCCGTCCTCCGCGGCGGCGAGCGCTTCCGCGGAGCGGCCGGCCCAGCTCGACAGGAAGCCGCGCCACAGGGCCTCCGGAAGCCACAGCGCATGGACGTCGCCCAGGCCGGCGGCCAGGGCGGCGGCCCGGTCCGCCTGCCGGAACGCCCCGTTCCAGTCCGTCCGGTGGAAGCGCACGACCGAGTCGGCCGTCAGCAGGGTGGCCCTGGCGGTGTGGTCCGCCGTCACGTCGGCGTTCTCCAGCGCCTGCGCGACGGCCTGCTCCGCGGCCTGCTGCTCGCCCGCCATCGACAGGCCGAGACAGAGCAGCGCGAGCAGCCGGCCCCGCAGCGCCGCGGGGATCCCGGGCAGCGCCGCCCCGGCACGGGCCTGCCGGACCGCCTCGGAGAAGTCGGACTGGACGGACAGCCGCGCCAGGGCGAGGCGTATCCGCGCCTCGCCCTCGGGCCCGAGGCCGCCGGCCGTCAGGGCGGAGGCGCCCAGCCCGCGTGCCCGGGCCGCCTGGCCCGTCTGCCAGAGCAGCGGGATCGTCTCGGCGACGACCCGCGGCCGTCCGGGGGCGTCCGCCGCGGTGAGTTCCAGGGCCCTGAGGGCGAGTTCCGCCGCCGGTCCCGGGGCGGTGGCCGCGAGGTCCGCCGCGGCGGTGCGCAGCCGGGCCGCCTCCGCCCGGTCGTCCTCCCCCGCCTCCCCCGCCTCCCCCGCCTCGCCGGCCGGCGCCGCGGGGGGTCCGGACGGGGGCGTCGCGTTCTCCGGCGCAGGCCCGGCGGCCTGACGACGCAGGGCCTGGCGCAGGGAGTCGGGGAGGCCGGCCTCCACCGCCTCGCGGATCAGGTCGTGGCGGAATTCGAGGCGGTCGCCCGTTTCGGCGAGCAGACCGGAGTCGAGGGACTCCCGCACGGCGGTGATGAGTGCCGCCGACGGTCGCCCGAGCAGTTCGGCGAGCCGGGCGACGGTGACCGGGCCGTCCACGGCGGCCGCCGTCTGGACCAACTCGCGGGCCGCGTCGGAGAGCCGGCCGAGGCGGCGCCCGACGGAGGGCAGCCGGTGCGGGGGGAGGGGCCGGGCCGACAGGCCGGCCGTGCCGTTCTCGATCGTCACCGCCTCCTCCTCCCGCAGCGCACCGAGCAGCTCGACCAGCAACAGCGGCACCCCCTCGGCGCGGCGGGCGACGCGCAGGACGTCCGGGTCCGGAACGGCGCCCAGCACGTCCCGGGTGATGTGCGCGACCGCCTCGTCCCCGAGCGCCCCCAGGGCCAGCTCGTGCGCGCCGGCGTGCCGGATCCTGTCCAGGGTGGTGCGCACGCCCGGCGGCACGCTGCCGCCGTTCACGGCCACCAGCCACAGGATCGCGTGCGACGAGAGCCTGGCCGCGAGGGTGTGGAGGGTGAGGAGCGTCAGGTCGTCGCACCACTGGAGGTCGTCGAGGACGATGAGCAGGGGCCCGTGGCGAGCCGCCTCCTGCAGGCGGTCCCCCAGTTCCTGGAGCAGCCAGAACCGCTGGCCGGGTACCGTGGCGAGGTCCCGGAGCCGGGCGGCGCCCGGCAGCGGCTCCTCCCCGCCGAGCAGCCCCTCCAGCAGCGGGCCCAGCGGCACGAACTGTTCGTCGGGGTCCGCCGCCCCCTGGAAGACCCTCGTCCCGCGCCGCCTCGCGGAGGCCGACGCCTCCGCGAGGATCCTGGACCTGCCGATGCCGGCCGGGCCTTCGACGCGGACGATCCCGCCCTCGCCCCGGGCGAGCGCGTCGAGCCGCGCCTCGACGAACGCCAGTTCGGTCTCCCTGCCGCGGACCGGCGGCCGCACACCGTCCGGGTCCTCGGGCACGGGCCATGTACTCAATCGGTTCACACTCATTCCGCCGGCCGGGGCCGCACGGGACGAGGGTCGGTCCGCGTGCGGTACGGCGGATCAGTATGGAGCACGGCGCCTCCGGCCCGGCCGGGGGCCGCCCCGGCCGGGGCGCCGGTCCGCGGGCCGCCGTGTGCGGGGCGTCCGCGCTCCCCCGGGC
>NZ_JBHJUK010000065.1:0-47220 GCF_042266225.1 Kitasatospora sp. NPDC056181 | reverse complement strand
ATCCCGGCCAGCGGCGAACCGGAAACCCGCAGCCCACCCGCCGTGGCGAACGCGGCCTGGTCACGCTGCGAGGTGGTCCAGGTGGTGGGGTGGCCCCGCGCCCCCGCCCCCGGGGGCGCCCCCCCCCCCCGCCGCGGTGTCGAGCAGCTCGGACAGCTCCCACGCCATCAGCGCCTCGCGAACCAGCCGCCTGGCCTGGCCGACCGATTCCGGTCGGTAGGGAAGTCGTGCTTCCTGCGCCGCCGGAAGCGACGTTGATCCGGCATCGGGAGGCGTGTGGGCCTCCAGCAACGCGCGCAACATGACGGCTCCAAGGGGGAGATATGGCGTGTGCATCGGTCAGAGCCACAGGGAGGAGTCCCCAATAAGGCTGAGATCTGGCCGTTTGCGACCACGAAGAGGCAGGACGGAACTACGATTTCGGCGCCACGTGGGGTCCGTTCGTATCCACGACGCTACGCCGCGTGACGCATCCTTTCGACGGACTGTCAGTACGGGTTGCCCGGACGACTGAGGCCAGGGAGAGTCCCAATGGCTGCTCATCTGCCGCAAGAGCGAAGGGCGGCACTGACTGGTAGTCGGCCTTTGCCAGAGCGTGTCCCCGAAGGTGCCATCACCGGCTATCTCTTCAAGGTCATTCGCGAGCAGATCCCGCGAACCCAAGACGAGCTGGCCGATGAGCTGGGCATCGACAAGAGCACTCTGCAAGGCTGGGAATCCGGGCGACGCCCGCTTTCGTCGACCCGAGCGGGAAATCTCGTGGCGATGCGACGCAAGCTGATCTTGCTGGGCGCTCCGAGTGGCCTGGTAGAGATGCTGAGTACCGCTATGGACGCAGACCTGCTTCTGGGCGAGATCCTGCGCGCCGAGCCGACTTGTGGTCGGCTGGACGACCATCCACTCGCTGGATGGGTGCTTACGCGCGAATCCACCCACATGATTGGGTGGGCCGTAAGTGGTGTGTTGCCCGCAGTGGTGGCAACCCACTCGATGATTCCCAATGCACGCCGTGGACCGGTCTCGTCGTCGCCGCTCCTGGAGCAGGGTGTCCGAACGCGGTTCTTCGAGAACCTTCGGGTGACGTCAGAGAAGGCAGAGCGGGCAGGAGAGGACTCGGCGCTGCTGCGCCGACAGGTCTGGTATCTCTCCTCCTACGACCGGGACTGGGGCGCGGCGGCCTGGTTTGAGGGGCTTCGTCGCAGAGGCGCCATGACAGCGACCGCGGACGGCTGGTCACCCGGCTGGGCGGAGGCGAGGTCGGTTGCTGCGGCCCTGGCTCGGCAAGGTGATCCTTCGCTCATGCGGGACTTCATCAACCGTTCCATCGTCGATCACGACGAAGCTGAGGCCGCCAACCTGAACTACTGGGCACATTGGCTCGGTATCGACGGCCGGCCGCAGACGGACGACGGTTTCATGGCCGAGCGAGATCGGCCAACGTGGGACGCCTCAGCACTGCTCCGTGCATTCGCTCTGCGCCTCGACCGGGCTGTGGAGTACACCGACCTGTACATTCACTCGATTTGGGCCTTGATCGTCTCCCGTCGAGGGCTGCTCGAATCGGACCCCTACACAGCGCGGGAGTTGGCCGGAAGAGTGAGTCGCTTGCTCGACGGCAACACTCTGTCTATCGAGTCCCGGCGGGAGTTGGAGTCCGTGCATTACGGTCTCCGGATAAGCGGATACAGCGCATGACGGAGAGGTCAGCTATGGCAGACGACGGGCAGGTCAAGGGCACGGCGGGTTACCTCTTCGAGGCGGGGATGCTCAAGCGGGCCAAGCGGTCGGGCTGGTGGATCGCCGGGGTGAAGGACCCGGAGACCATCGCGGAGCACTCGTTCCGAACCGGGGTCGTTGGCGCCGTCCTTGCGATGATGGAGGGAGTCGACCCCGCCAAGGTCGCCCTGCTCTGCCTCTTCCACGACACGCAGGAGACGCGGATCGGGGACATTCCGCACATCGGCCGGCGCTACCTGACCGCCGCCTCGAACGAGCGGGTCACGGCCGACCAGGTCAGTGCCGCACACCCGGCCGTCGTCTCGGGCGTCCAGGCGATCGTGGAGGAGTACGAGAATGCGGACAGCCCGGAGGTCGTCGTGGCGCACGACGCCGACAAGCTCGAATGCCTGCTCCAGGCCGTCGAGTACCGCGAGCAGGGCTACCAGAACGTGCAGCCCTGGATCGACAGCAGTCTCGGCAGCCTCAAGACCGACTCCGCTCGCGAACTCGCCGAGGCGGCACTCTCGATGACCTCACTGGAGTGGCAGAAGGTCTACCTCGGCCAGTGACCGCCAAGGACTATTCCGTTCAAGATCGCTTGCCTCGGCGGCCTCTTGGTCTGCCGACGGTAGGCCGGGGGAGCCGGTGGGGCGCCGCTCCGGAGCTTCGCTGCTTCTGCGGGATGAGGCCTTGGCTCCTCGCGCGAGCACTCACCGCAGTGAATCTATGACTGTCCGTCAAATCTGCTGCTCTCTCGGCGTAAACTGGAATGGCCACCGCCCAGTTGGGCGGTGGCCATTCCCGCGTACGCCTGCAACTTGGCGGTTCCGGCGTACGCGTTCTTCGAAAGCTCGGCCAGTATGCCAGCCAGGCTGCCTTCCGGCTCGCATATCGGCCACGAAAGGCTGAACGTGCACGCCATCACCACCGAAGCCCTCGCCCTCTCCCGCCCCACCGGCACCCCACCCGCGAACGAGTTCCGGGTCCGCGTGGGGCAGTGGATGCAGAGCGTCCCGACCGGCGGGCCCTGGAAGTCCCTCGGGTCGTCCTTCGTCCTCTTCCTCATGCACGCCGCGCAGAAGGCCGACGCGGACGGGACCAACCTCCACTGCCCACCCTCCAACCTCTGGTTCTCCCGCGCCTGCCGGGTCTCCAAGGACTCCGTCCCCGGTTTCTACCGCGCCGCCGAGGCCGCCGGGGTCCTGGCCCTCGTCCACGGCCCCTCCGGCACCCGCGTGCGCGGCTACGCCGTCACCATGCCCCTGGGCGGCGTCCCCGACTGGGACGCCGCCCTCGCCGTCCTGCGTGCCGACGCCCGGCGGGTCAAGCAGGAGCAACTCCGCTGCGACGCCGGTAAGTCCGCACGTACGGAGCCGGTGAAGTCCGCACGTGCGGTGCTGCCGAGGCCGCGCTGCGGTGAGCGGAAGTCCGCACCTGCGGATCCGGGCAAGTCCGCACGTGAAGGATCGAAGCTCCGCATGTGCGGACGGAACCAGGAAGTCCCTTACCAGGAAAGGCAGATGGTTGCTGTAGTGGTGACAGGTACCACTCCGCGCGCGGGCGAACGGCCCGCGCCGGTACCGCTGCCGCCGCTGCCCGACCCCACGGCCTGGGAGCGGATGATCGAGCACCTGCCGCCCGACCTCCAGGAGCCCGCCCGCGCCGTCCCGGAGGACGACCTGCTGCGCCGGGTCACCACCACGGCCCTCCGGGACGGCTGGGCGTCCCCGGGCTGGCTCGCCGCCCGCCTGGCGTCCCACCGGCCGGAGGATGCTCCCGCCGCCACCCCTGCGGACCGTCTCGCCGCTGCTCTGGTGGCCGTCCTGTGCGCCCTCTCGGACCGACACGCCCGCGCGGCCCGGGGCCTCCGTCCTGCTGCGCATGAGTGACGGTGCCGAGGTGGACCCGTCCGAGTCGGTTGAGGACATCGTGGGCCGCCGCGGGCCGATGCGGCCGGCCACGGCGCCGGCGCCTGGCCTTCTCCTCAGCCCGGGTTCGGGATCGAGCCCAGCGGCGGGCAGGGGATGGACGTGGTGTGGGCGTTGGAGTCCTCGATGAAAGCGCGTCTCGGGGCGGCCAGTTGAAGCTGGGATTCCTGGAGATGGGCGTGCCAGGAGTCGCGCCGGGCGCGGGAGTGGTCCCGCTCGGAGACGGCATGGCGGAGGAGGTTGTCGCTTCTGCGCGCGATGTCCGACTGCATGAGGGCCTGTTGGAGCGCGATCCTTGCGGCAGCGAGTTCGAAGCGGGTGATCAGGATGCCGTTGGTGTTCGGATCGCGGTCCGGCATGGGGGCCTGCGGGAGGACCGACATCCTGCTGTCCTGGCGGCGGAGGTTCTCGATGCCCGCTCGCTGGGCGTCCCGGGACAGGGTCTGCATCTCCCGGCGCAGCCAGAGGAACTCGGCGAGGTCGGCCGGGGTGACCCGTATCTGCCGGTAGAGGTCCTGGAATTGGGGAAGGTCGTGCAGCGGACGGATGGCGGCCGCGTGGAGCGCCACGCAGTCGTTGTAACCGAACGCCACGGCGACCGTCAGGCAGAGGACGGCGTACCGCGTCTGTCCGCGCGCGATGGCCTGGGCGGCGAGGCCGGCATGGCCCGCGGCGGCTAGCCACATGCCGTGGCTGCCGAGCGCCGTGGCGCGGGTGGTGAGCTCCTGGAAGTCCCTCGTGACGTCGAGGTCCTGCGGGACGGTCCACAACGGACTCGTGGCCGAGAGGAGGGCGCCCTGCCCCGGCACCAGCGAGCCGCCCGCATGGGTCATGTTCGTCACCAGCAGGTCGCGAAAGCGGGTGGCCAGTGAGCTGACGCTGTCGACCATGGATCTCCTCGAACGTCCCTGGTGGACGGTACAGTTGGGCGAGTCTAGGCCATCTCCCTCCGTATGGGGCCGGAACGGGACGGCTCAGAGCGGTGCGTTGTCGTCGGCCGTGAACGGGGCGCCGTGGCCGGGCACGATGACGTCCGCGGCGGCCAGGACCCGGAGGCGGGAGGCGCGCAGGACCTCGCGGTCCGGGGCCACCGGGTCGTCGGCCGGGCCGTTCCGGTGCCACCACAGGTCGCCGGCGAAGGCGACCACGCCGGTGTCCGTGCCCGCCAGCAGCGTGATGTCCTCGTTGCTGTGGCCCGGGGTGCGGATCAGCCGCAGCGACGGGGTGAGTTCGTAGCCCTCCGCGTCCCGGTTCGTCCAGTGGTGGCCCTGGTACTCCACCTTGTGGTCGTGGACCCGGGCGCGGCCGAAGAGGCCCACGTTCATGGTGTTGTCCGGGTGGTGGTGGCTGAGCACCACGTCGGTGATGTCGTCGGGGCCGAGGCCCAGTTCCGCGAGCGGTACGAGGATGTCGTCGTGGTCGGCGACCATGCCCGGGTCGAAGATCACGTGCCGTCCCGCGTCCGCGACGTAGGAGACCGTGGCGGCGACTCCCGGGCCGGTGGAGCCCACGTAGCCGGTGGTCAGGACCTTGTACACGGCGCTGCGGCCGAGCGGTGCGTCTGTCATGCCTCGATCCTGTCGAACGGGCCGAGTCCCGACGAGTGGCACGGATGCCACTGATCGCAGGAAATGTGCCATCATCCGCGGATGGCACCCTTCGCGACCGTCGCCGCGTACGTCCCGCCCGGCGCCGGCATGTTGTCCGTCGGCATCGTCGCCGAGGTGTTCGGGGCCCACGGGGCGGCGGCGCCCGGTTTCGACTTCGCGCTCTGCGCCGACCGCCCGGGGAGTGTCCCCACCGACCTCGGCGTGCCGCTGACGGTCGGGCACGGCCTGGACCGGCTGGCCGCCGCGGACCTCGTGATCGCCCTGCCCGGGGCCGGCTTCCGCACGCCACCCGGCCCCGCCGTGCTCGACGCCCTGGTGGCCGCGTACGAGCGCGGTGCCCTGGTGGCCGCCCACTGCGTCGGCACCTTCGCGCTCGCCGCCGCCGGGCTGCTCAACGGCCGCCGGGCCGCCACCCATTGGCGGTTCGCGGACCTGCTGGCACGCGACTACCCGGACGTCGCCGTCGAGCCCGACGCCCTGTACCTCGACGAAGGGCGGATCGTCACGGGAGCGGGGGCCGCCGCGGGGTTCGACCTGTGCCTGCACCTGATCCGGCGGGAGCACGGAGCCGCCATGGCCAACCACATCGCCCGCGACATGGTGCTGCCGTCGCACCGCGACGGCGGGCAGGCCCAGTACCTGGCCGCGCCCGCCCCCGAGGACGGTCAGGACGAGCGCCTCGCCGAGGTACTGGCCTGGGCCCGCGAGCACCTCCACGAGCCGCTGCCGGTGGCGGAGCTGGCCCAGCGGGCCATGATGAGCAAACGGTCCTTCGCCCGCCGCTTCACGGCCGCCACCGGCACCACCCCGCACGCCTGGCTGCGGGACCTGCGGCTCAGCGGCGCCGAGGAGCTCCTGGAGACGACGGACCTGCCGGTCGAGGAGATCGCCCGCCGGGTCGGCTACGGCAGCGCGTCCGTCCTGCGGGAACAGTTCGTCCGCCGCCGGGGCGTCCCGCCCCGTGACTACCGCCGCTCCTTCACCCGCATGACGACTCCGGCGGGATGAGCCGGTCCATCTCCACGAAACGGTCCGCGGTCGGTAGGTCGGTAGGTCGGTAGGTCGGTAGTCGGTAGGTCGGTACGCAAGCAGGTACGCAGGCAAGCAGGTACGCAAGCAGGTGCGCAGGCCGGCCCGGTGCGCCCGTGCGGAAGGAAAGCCGGTGGGCCGGGCAGCGGGCACGTGGTACACCAGAGAACACTATGAATATCTGCGTCTTCTGCTCCGCGTACTCGCTCGACGACCGCTACACCGGCCCCGCCGCCGAATTCGCCCGCCTCCTGGGGGAGGGCGGGCACACCCTGGTCTGGGGCGGCTCCAACGCCGGCCTGATGGGGCTGCTCGCGGACGGCGTGAAGGAGGCCGGCGGCCGGCTGGTCGGCGTCATGGTCGAGATGCTGAAGCACAAGGGGTACGTCGGTGCCGACGAGCTGGTCATGACGCGGGACCTCGCGGAGCGGAAGGCCGAGCTGGCGGCCCGGGCGGACGCGATCGTCGTCCTGGTCGGCGGTCTCGGCACCCTCGACGAGGTCACCGAGGTGCTGGAGCTCAAGAAGCACGGGATGTTCGACAAGCCGGTGGTCGTCCTCGACACCGAGGGCTTCTACGGCGGCATGCGCGCCCAGCTGGAGCGGATGGACGCCGAGGGCTTCCTGCCGCGCCCGCTCGGTGACCTGATCACCTTCGCCGACACCCCCGCGCAGGTCTTCGAGCAGCTCAAGGCCTGAGAGGATCCGGACCATGGCTGCACATCTGATCACCGGCGCGGGCTCCGGCATCGGCGCCGTCCTCGCCGAACGCCTCGCCGAGCGCGGGGACGACCTCTGGCTGCTGGCCCGCGACGCCCGCCGGGCCGCCGAGCTGCGCGAGCGCTTCCCCGGGGCGAACACCCTGGTCGGGGACCTCAAGGACCCGGCCAAGCTCTCCTGGGCCTTCGGCCACCAGGCGCTTCCCGTCGAGCTGGACTCCCTCCTGCACGTCGCGGGCGTGGTCGAGCTCGGCCAGGTCGGCGAACTGCCGGTCAAGGCCTGGCAGGAGACCCTGAACGTCAACCTGGTGGCGCCCGCCGAGCTGACCCGGCTGCTGCTGCCCTCGCTGCGGCTGGTCAAGGGCCACGTCGTCTTCGTGAACTCCGGCGCCGGCCTCAACGCCCACGCCGAGTGGTCGGCGTACGCGGCGAGCAAGCACGGGCTGAGGGCGCTCGCCGACTCGCTGCGCCAGGAGGAGCACGGCCACGGCGTCCGCGTCACCTCGGTCTACCCGGGCCGCACCGCCACGGCGATGCAGGTCAAGGTGCACCAGCAGGAGGGCAAGGCGTACGACGCCGACAGGTGGATCGACCCGGAGTCCGTGGCGAAGGCGGTCCTCGCCGCGCTCGACGCCTCGCGGGACGCGGAGATCACCGAGATCACCGTCCGCCCGGGCAGGTAGTCCCGGGCAGGTAGTCCCCGGGCAGCGCAAACGTTTACCAAAGCCTTGCGCCGGCGGGTATTTCGGTCGGTATCTCCGCTGTGGAATGATCCGCTCGCCGCTTTTCCGGACGCGTTTCGAGAAGGCGGCGAGCGGCGCACCCAGCGCCGCACGATCGTCCAGGGGGACTTCCATTTCCAGAACCCGCCTTGCGCTGGCGCTCAGCGCAACGCTGCTCGGGACGGCCGCTCTGCCGGCCATCGGTGCGAACTCCGCGGTTGCCGCGGCCACCACGCTCTACGTCAACAACAACGCCCAGGCCAACTGCACCGACGGCGGCACCGGCACCCAGGCCGCGCCGTTCTGCACCGTCGCCGCCGCGGCGGCCGTCGTCCAGCCGGGCCAGACCGTCCAGATCGCCCGAGGTGACTACCCGGAGAGCGATCTCACGATCACCCGCTCCGGCACGTCCGGGGCCCCGATCACCTTCCGCGGCCCCTCGCCGTTCGAGCCCGGCTACGGCGGCAGCGCCAGCATCGGCACGAGCAAGGCGCCGGGCGGCGGCCTCACCGTCCGCGGCGCCGCGCACGTCCGCTTCGAGCACTTCGGCGTGTACGCCGCCGCCTCGCGGCCGGTCGTGCTGGCGGACGGCGCGCAGGACGTCTCGTTCGACGACTTCGCGGCCTTCGGCGACACCGGCGCGCGCATCACCAATGGCTCCGGCCAGGTCCGCTACTCCCGAGGCACCTTCCTCGGTACGAAGGGCCCGACCATCAAGGTGGACGGGGGCTCCACCGGCACCGTTGTCACCACCAACCTCCTCGTCCCCGGCTCCGGCGACGACCGGGCCGCCGTGCTGGTCGACAACGCGCCCAACAGCGTCGTCGTGGCCAACAGCATCGAGGGGGTCTGCGCGCCCGGCATCGTGCTGACCGGAACCTCGACCGGTGCCGTCGTCGAGAACAACGTGATCAACCCCACGGGCGACCAGGCAGTCCCGTGCGGCGGCCCGGACGCGCCCCAGGACTTCGGTCTCAGCGTGGCCCAGAGCGCCACCGCGGGCACCAAGGCCGACTACAACACCTTCGACGCGCAGAGCAACACCCCGGCGTACAACTGGGCCGGCACCACCTACACCGACCAGGCGTCCTTCACGGCCGCCAGCGGCGGGCAGGGCGCCCACGACTTCCTCGCGCCGATCAGCCGTTTCCGGGGCCCGGACTACACCGACCACGCCGGTGACGCGGCCGACGAGACCGCGCCCGGGATGCTGCCGACCGACCGGTTCTACAAGACCGCGGTGGAGGACCCGACGCTGCCCGACACCGGTACGGGTAGCGGCATCCGTGACCGCGGCGCGGAGGAGCGCACCGACGTCGGCAGCGCGTTCACCCCGTCCGGCCCGACCCGGCTGCTGGACACCCGTCTGGCGATCGGAGTCCCGAGCACGCAGGCCGTGTCGGCCTGGGGCACGGTCGACCTGCCGGTCACCGGTGTCGCGGGTGTGCCGGCGAGCGGTGTGACGGCCGTGACGATGACCGTCACGGTGACCGAGCCGCAGGTGGACGGTCACCTGACGGTCTACCCGCACGGCGGCGCGGCGCCGGACTCCTCCAGCGTCAACTGGGCGTCCGGGCACACCATCGCCAACCAGGTGACGGTGCCGGTGAAGGACGGCAAGGTGTCCTTCTTCAACGCCTCCGGCGGCACCGTGCACCTCGTCGCCGACCTGGCGGGCTACTACAGCCCGCAGGGTTCGCTGTTCCACGCGCAGGGCCCGACCCGGCTGCTGGACACCCGTCTGGCGATCGGAGTCCCGAGCACGCAGGCCGTGTCGGCGTGGGGCACGGTCGACCTGCCGGTCACCGGTGTCGCGGGTGTGCCGGCGAGCGGTGTGACGGCCGTGACGATGAACGTGACGGTGACCGATCCCACGGGGGGCGGCCACCTGACGGTCTACCCGCACGGCGGAGCGGCGCCGGACTCCTCCAACATCAACTGGACGGCCGGGCAGACGATCCCGAACCTGGTGACGGTGCCGGTGAAGGACGGCAAGGTGTCCTTCTACAACGCCTCCGGCGGCACGGTGAACCTGATCGCCGACCTGGCGGGCTACTACGCCACCACCGGCAAGACCGCCTTCTACCCCGGTGGTCCGACGCGGATCATGGACACCCGACGGGACTTCGCGGACCACAGCAACCGTCGTCCGGCGGGCCCCGTCCCGGCCTGGGGCACGCTGGACCTGAACACCAGCGCGACGAACGGCCTCCCGCTGACCCTGAACGTCACGGTCACCGACCCGGGCGCCGAGGGCCACCTCACCGTCTTCCCGTACGGGGACGCGGTGCCGGACGTCTCGAACCTCAACTTCAAGCCCGGTGACACCATCGCCAACCAGGTCGTGGTCCAGCAGTCGGGCGGCCGGATCTCGCTGTACAACGCGAGCGGCGCGCCGCTGCACCTCGTGGTCGACGTGTTCGGCACCGAGCGCTACTGAGCGCTCCCGCCACACCACCGCACCACCGCACCAACGCATCACCGCACCAACGCATCACCGCACCACCGCCCGGGGGCGGCCCTGCTGCGGAGCTCCGCGCTCTGCGGCAGGGCCGCCCTCGGGCGCGGGCCGGGGCCGTCGGTAAAGCCTTGGTAGAGCTCTGCCCCCTGTGCGATGATCCGCTCCGCCCTCCGTTCGATCACTTTCGGACGTCTGAGGGTTGGAATGCGCCATAGCGCTTCGTCATGCCCAGGGGGGCTTCGATTTCCAGAACCCGCATAGCGCTGGCCGTCGGTGCGACGCTGCTCGGCACGGTCGGTCTGCCGGCCGTCGGGGCCAACAGCGCGGTCGCCGCGGCCACCACGCTCTACGTCAACAACGCTGCCGGTGCCAACTGCACCGATGCCGGTACGGGCGCCCAGGCGGCACCGTTCTGCACGATCGGCGCGGCGGCGGCAGTCGCCCAGCCGGGGCAGACGGTCGAGATCGCCGACGGTACCTACACCGAGGACCTGACCTTCACCCGATCGGGTACCGCCGAGGCGCCGATCACCTTCCGCGGCAAGCGGCCGGACCCGCTCTACCTGTCGAGCGGCGTCAGGCTCGGCACTTGGGACAAGCCGGTCAACGGCTTCACCGTCAAGGGCGCCCAGCACCTGCGCTTCGCGAACCTGTCGATCACCCCGGCCTTCCAGAAGCCCTCCGTGGTGGTGGACGGCGCCGGTGACGTGGCGTTCGACGGCGTCGACGTCGGCGGCGGCACCAGCATCCGGATCACCAACGGCTCCGACAAGGTGCTGTTCGGGCGCGGCCGCGTCTACACGGCGGGCCCGGCCCTCCTCGTGGACGGCGGCTCCACCGGAACGGTGCTGACCACCAACGAGGTGCAGCCGAGTGCGCCGACCGACGGGACGGGCATCCTGGTCAAGGACGCCCCGAACACCGTCGTGGTGAGCAACTCGATGAACACGCGCTGCTACGCGGGCATCGTGCTGGACGGCGCGTCGACCGGCGCGGTGGTCGAGAACAACGTGGTGGACACCGCGCTGGACCTCGACAAGTCCTGTGCCGACAAGGCCGCCAAGGCCACCGGGATCACCGTCGGGGCGAACGCCACCGCCGGTACCAAGGTCGACTACAACGTCGTCGACTCGCGCAGCGGCGGTGCGGCCTACAGCTGGGCCGGTACCACCTTCACCGCCCAGGGCCAGTTCACCGCGAACACCGGCCAGGGCGCGCACGACCTCGTCACCCCGTCGTGGTCCCAGAAGGGCCCGAACGCGCCGGTCGACCCCACGGTCGACTCGGCCGACGAGAACGCCCCGGGCATGCTGGCGTCCGACCGCATCGGCGCGGCCCCGGCGGACGACGTGACCGTGCCGAACAGCGGGACCGGCAGCGGCATCCGCGACCGCGGCGCCTACGAGAACCTCGACGTGGGCAGCGCGTTCACCCCGGCCGGCCCGACCCGGCTGCTGGACACCCGTGAGCCGATCGGGGTGCCGTCGGCGCAGGCCGTCCCGGCGTGGGGCACCGTCGACCTGCCGGTCGCGGGTGTCGCCGGGGTCCCGGCGACGGGTGTGACCGCGGTGACGATGAACGTGACGGTGACCGAGCCGCAGGCGGACGGCCACCTGACGGTCTACCCGCACGGTGACCAGGCGCCCACCTCGTCGAACCTCAACTGGACCGCCGGGCGCACGATCCCGAACCTGGTGACGGTGCCGGTGAAGGACGGCAAGGTGTCCTTCTACAACGCCTCCGGCGGCACCGTGCACCTGATCGCCGACCTCGCCGGCTACTACGGCACCAAGGGCTACCTCTTCCACCCGCAGGCCCCGACCCGGCTGCTGGACACCCGGGAGCCGATCGGCGTCCCGGCGGCGCAGGCCGTGCCCGCGTGGGGCACCGTCGACCTGCCGGTCGCGGGCGTAGCCGGGGTCCCGGCGGCGGGCGTGACCGCGGTGACGATGAACGTGACGGCGACCGAGCCCACGGCGGACGGTCACCTGACCGTCTACCCGCACGGGGACAAGGCGCCGAACGCCTCCAACCTCAACTGGACCGCCGGGCGCACGATCCCGAACCTGGTGACGCTCCCGGTGAAGGACGGCAAGGTGTCGTTCTACAACGCCTCCGGCGGCACCGTGCACCTGATCGCCGACCTCGCCGGCTACTACACCGCCGAGGGCAAGGTGAGCTACCGTCCGGAGGGGCCGTGGCGGCTCATCGACACGCGTGAGTACATCCGCTGGGAGGACGGCGAGCGTCCGGCCGGCACCGTGCCGGCGTGGGGCACGCTGGACGTCCCGGTCGGTGACATCCCGAACGTCACCGCGGTGACCCTGAACGTCACGGTCACCGAGCCGGGCGCCGAGGGCCACCTCACCGTGTACCCGCACGGCGATGCGGCGCCGAACGCCTCGAACCTCAACTTCCTGCCCGGGGAGACCATCCCCAACCAGGTCGTGGTCCCGGTCAAGGACGGCATGATCTCGTTGTACAACGCCAGCGGTGCGCCGCTGCACATCGTCGTCGACCTGTTCGGCTACCAGGCGTACTGACCCCCCCCGAGCACCACCCCCGCGGCCCCGGACCGAGCCCCGCGCTCGGTGCCGGGGCCGCTTCGGATTACCCCGTGGTGCGGTTCCCACCCCCTGTGGC
This sequence comes from Kitasatospora sp. NPDC056181, assembly GCF_042266225.1. Classification (NCBI taxonomy): domain Bacteria; kingdom Bacillati; phylum Actinomycetota; class Actinomycetes; order Kitasatosporales; family Streptomycetaceae; genus Kitasatospora; species Kitasatospora sp. NPDC056181. The sequence continues at coordinate 34,390 of NZ_JBHJUK010000065.1, read as the reverse complement.
ATGATCCCGATCGACCCTCCGCCGGGAGACCCAGGCCCTCCGCCGGGAAACCCCAGGCCGACGAGGGCTCGCACGCGGCACCGGTCCGCATTTCCGCCCAGGGGGGCATCCCATTTCCAGACTTCGCACAGCCCTGGCCGTCGGGGCCACGCTGCTCGGCACGGTCGGCCTGCCGGCCGTCGGTACGGGCGGCGCGGTGGCCGACGCCACCACGCTCTACGTCAACAACAAGGCCGGGCTGAACTGCACCGACAGCGGCGCCGGCACCCAGGCCGCGCCGTTCTGTCACGTCGGTGCCGCCGCCGCGGCCGCCCGTCCGGGCCAGACGGTCGAGATCGCCGACGGCGTCTACGACGAGGGGGACCTCACCGTCGCGGGCTCCGGTACGGCCGAGGCGCCGATCACCTTCCGCGGCCCGGCCCGGTACTCCGGAGGCATGGCCCACATCGGCGAGTCGGGCCACCCGATCAACAGCTTCGTCGTCAAGGGCGAGCACCTCAGGTTCCAGAACCTGGTCGTCTTCACGCCCGACGGGAAGCCGCTGACGGTGGACGGCGCGCGAGACGTGTCGTTCACCGCTGTGAGCCTGATGACCGGGGGCGCCCATGTCACCAACGCCTCCAGTCAGGTGGTCTTCTCCCGCAGCGAGACCAGCGTCAACGTGGAGGGGGCGGCGGCCTTCACGGTGGACGGCGGCTCCACCGGGACCGTGCTGACCACGAACACCATCAGCGATACCCGCGGCACGGCCGTCCTGGTCGACGGCGCCCCGAACACGGTGATCGTCAGCAACAGCATGCTGCCGCTCTGCGGACCGGGTGTGGTCCTGACCGGGGCCTCCGGCGGTGCCACGGTGGAGAACAACGTGGTCGACACGGGGACCCTGTTCGGTGGGGCCTGCGCCGGCGTGGACCCGGCGCAGCACACCGGCATCACCGTCGCGGCCGCCGCGACCGCCGGGACCAAGGTGGACTACAACATCGTCGACTCGCGCAGCGACGGCCTCGCCTACAACTGGGCCGGCACCGCCTACACCGACCAGCCGGCGTTCACCGCCGCCAGCGGGCAGGGCGTTCACGACTACGTGGAGCCGGACTCGTCCGCCTCACCGGGAACGGACGCACCCGTCGGCCACAGGATCGACTCGGCCGACGAGAACGCGCCCGGGATGCCGGCGACCGACTTCGACGGCCGCGCGCCCGTGGACGACCCGCGGGTGCCCAACACCGGTACCGGCAGCGGCTTCCGCGACCGCGGTTCAGGTGAGAAGACCAACGTCGGCAGCGCGTTCACGCCCGCCGGTCCGACCCGCCTGCTGGACACCCGTGAGCCGATCGGGGTGCCGTCGGCGCAGGCCGTCCCGGCCTGGAGCAGCGTGGAGCTGCCGGTCGCGGGTGTGGCGGGGGTGCCGGCCACCGGCCTGACGGCGGTGATGATGAACGTGACGGTGACCGAGCCCACGAAGGGCGGCCACCTGACGGTGTATCCGCACGGTGACGCGGTACCGAACGCGTCGAACCTGAACTGGGAGGCCGGCCGGACGATCGCCAACCTGGTGACGGTGCCGGTGAAGGACGGCAAGGTGTCCTTCTTCAACGCCTCCGACGGCCCGGTGCATCTGATCGCCGACCTGGCCGGCTACTACAGCTCGAAGGGCGACCTCTTCCACCCGCAGGGTCCGTCCCGTCTGCTGGACACCAGGGAGCCGATCGGGGTGCCGTCGGCGCAGGCCGTCCCGGCGTGGGGCACCGTCGACCTGCCGGTCGCGGGCGTAGCCGGGATCCCGGCGACGGGTGTGACCGCGGTGACGATGAACGTGACCGTGACCGAGCCGACGGTGGACGGCCACCTCACCGTTTACCCGCACGGTGGTGCCGCGCCCAACGCGTCGAACGTGAACTGGACGGCGGGCCGGACGATTCCGAACCTGGTGACGGTGCCGGTGAAGGACGGCAAGGTGTCGTTCTACAACGCCTCCGGCGGCACCGTGCACCTGCTCGCGGACCTGGCCGGCTACTACACGGCCGAGGGCAGGCTCAGCTACCGCCCGTACGGTCCGACGCGGATGATGGACACCCGGACGAACTTCAGCACCGACCGGTACCACTCGCGTCCCGCAGGTGCCGTTGCGGCCTGGGGCACCTTGTCGGTCTACATGGGCTCCAGCGGTTCCACCGCTGCGAGGACCCTGAACGTCACGGTCACCGAGCCGGGCGCCGAGGGCCACCTCACCGTCTACCCGGGCGGTGAGGTGATGCCCAAGGTCTCGAACCTCAACTTCGTGGCCGGCGAGACCATCGCCAACCAGGTCGTGGTGCCGGTGAAGGGGGACTGGGTGTCGTTCTACAACGCGAGCGGCGCGCCGATCCACGTGGTGGTCGACTCCTTCGGCTCCGAGCAGTACTGACCGCAGCCCGCACGGACATCCCGCGGCCCCGGTGCCGAGCCCCGCGCTCGGCACCGGGGCCGCGCCCGTGTGCGGGCCGCACCCGCCCGGCGCACTAGGCTCGGACGGGTGAGCAACGGACACCCCTTCCCCGACCTGACCGGCGCCGCCACCGGCGTCGGCTCGCTGCCCGGCACCGACGCGCGGGAGGCCGCCAGGACGGCCACCGGGGCGCTGGAGCACCTGCCGTTCCTCCCGGAGCTGCCGGCGCGCGGACCGGGCGCCGACATGATCGGGCGCGGGGCCGGCCTGCTGGTCGAGCTGTTCGCCCAGACCGAGCCGAGCGGCTGGCGCTTCACCGACCACCCTGGCCGGGACACCCGGCGCGCCCACTCCTGGCTCCGCGAGGACCTGGACGCCCTGGAGGAGTACACCCAGGGCTACCGGGGCGCGCTCAAGGTGCAGGCGGTCGGGCCGTGGACGCTGGCCGCCACGATCGAGCTGAAGCACGGCGAGAAGGCGCTCGCCGACCCCGGGGCCTGCCGTGACATCGCCGGCTCGCTCACCGAGGGCCTGCGCCGCCACCTCGCCGACGTCCGCAGGCGGATCCCCGGCGCGGAGGTGGTGCTCCAGCTCGACGAGCCCTCGCTGCCCGCCGTGCTGGCCGGCGCGGTGAAGACGGCCAGCGGCTTCCAGCGGCTGCGCGCGGTGGACCGGCAGGTCGCCGAGGAGACCCTGCGCGAGCTGGTCCGCACCCTGGACGCGCCGGTGATCGTGCACTCCTGCGCGCCGAACGTGCCGATTCCCCTGCTGCGCCGGGCCGGGGTGGCCGGGATCTCGCTGGACTTCTCGCTCCTGACGGACCGGATGGACGACGACCTCGGCGAGGCGGTCGAGGGCGGCACCGCGATCCTCGCGGGTGTCGTCCCCGCCACTGACCAGGCGGTGTCGGACCCGGCCGGTAGTGTCCAGGGTGTCAGGACGTTGTGGCGCAGGCTCGGGTTCGCCCCGGAGCTGCTCGGCCGCCGCGTGCTGGTGACACCCGCCTGCGGGCTGGCCGGGGCCTCCCCGGCGTACGCGCGCCAGGCGTTGTCGCTCAGCGCGCGGGCGGCGCAGAGCCTGGTGGACAACCCGGAGTAACAGGTAACGGAGGGCTTGCGGTGGTGGCTGTCGAGGGCTGGGAGGACGTCCCGGCAGAGGTGCGCAGACGGCACGCCGAGCTGGCGGTGGAGATCACGGACCACCGTGCCCGCTACTACGAGCAGGACGCGCCGGTCGTCAGCGACGCCGAGTTCGACGCGCTGATGCGCGAGCTGGAGGGGCTGGAGGCCGAGCACCCGGCGCTCGTCACCCCGGAGTCGCCGACCCAGCGGGTGGGCGGCGCCCCGACGGAGCTGTTCGCCGCGGTCGAGCACCGCGAGCGGCTGCTCAGCCTGGACAACGCCATGGACGACGACGAGCTCGCCGCCTGGGCCGAGCGCGTCGCCGGCGAACTGCACGGCATCGACTACCACTACCTGTGCGAGCTCAAGGTGGACGGCCTGGCCGTCAACCTGACGTACGAGAACGGCCAGCTGGTGCAGGCCGCGACGCGCGGCGACGGCCGGGTCGGCGAGGACATCACCGCCAACGTCCGCACCATCAGGGAGATCCCGCACCAGCTCAAGGGCGACAACATCCCCGAGCTGGTCGAGATCCGCGGCGAGGTCTACTTCCCGACCGAGGCCTTCGAGGCGCTCAACGCCTCCTTCGCGGAGGAGAACGAGCGCCGCCGGCAGGAGAACGAGGAGCGCGCCAAGGAGGGCAGGCGGCCCCGGGCGATGATCCGGCTGTTCATGAACCCGCGCAACGCCGCCGCCGGTTCGCTGCGCCAGAAGGACCCGCACGTCACCGCCTCCCGGCCGCTGCACATGGTGGTGCACGGCATCGGCGCCCGGGTCGGCTTCGACATCGACAACCAGTCGCACGCCTACCAGCTGCTGCACGACTGGGGCCTGCCCACCGCGCGGCACAACCGGGTGGTCGCCACCCTCGACGAGGTCCGCGCCTTCATCGGGCAGTACGGCGAGCAGCGGCACTCGGTCGAGCACGAGATCGACGGCGTGGTGGTCAAGGTCGACGAGATCGCCCTCCAGGGCCGGCTCGGCGCCACCTCCAAGTCCCCGCGCTGGGCGATCGCTTGGAAGTACCCGCCGGAGGAGGTCACCGGCAAGCTCGCCGCGATCAAGGTCGGCATCGGCCGCACCGGCCGGGCCACCCCGTACGCGGTGCTGGCGGAGCCGGTCAAGGTGGCCGGCTCGATGGTCCAGTACGCGACGCTGCACAACCAGCAGGTCGTCAAGGCCAAGGACGTCCTGCTCGGCGACACCGTGGTGCTGCGCAAGGCCGGCGACGTCATTCCGGAGATCCTCGGCCCGGTCTACGACCTGCGGGACGGCACCGAGCAGGAGTTCGTGATGCCCGCGCACTGCCACGAGTGCGGCGCGGAGCTGCGGCCGATGTCCGAGGGGGACATCGACCTCAGGTGTCCGAACGCGCAGTTCTGCCCGGCGCAGATCCGGGAGCGGATCGCCTTCCTCGGCGGCCGCTCGGCGCTGGACGTCGAGGGCCTCGGCTACGTCGCCGCCACCGCGCTGACCCAGCCGCTGGAGCCGGCCGAGGCTCCGGTGAGGGACGAGGGCGACATCTTCGGCCTCACCGAGGAGCAGCTGCTGCCGATCAAGGTGCTGGTCCGCGACCAGAAGACGGGCATGCCGAAGCTCGACGACAAGACCGGCAAGGAGAAGGAGGTCTTCTTCTTCGCCACCACCACCGGCGCGGCGAAGAAGTCGCTCGGGACGCTTCTCGACAACCTCGGCAAGGCGAAGGACCGCCCGCTGGCCAGGTTCATCAACGGGCTGTCGATCCGCCACGTCGGCCCGGTGGCCGCCCAGGAGCTGGCCCGGGAGTTCCGCGACCTGGACAGGATCTTCGAGGCGAGCGAGGAGGAGCTGGCGGCGGTCGAGGGCGTCGGCCCGATCATCGCCCGCTCGATCAAGGAGTGGCACCAGGAGGACTGGCACCGGGAGATCCTGGAGAAGTGGCGTCGGGCCGGCGTCCGGTTCACCGAGGAGGCCGGGGACGACGAGCAGGGCGAGCGCCCGCTGGAGGGCCTGACCGTCGTCGTCACCGGCACCCTGGCCGGGCACACCCGGGACGGCGCCAAGGAGGCGCTGACCTCGCGCGGAGCGAAGGTGACCGGTTCGGTGTCGAAGAAGACCCACTTCGTGGTGGCCGGCGACAACCCCGGGTCCAAGTACGACAAGGCCGTTCAGCTCGGACTGCCGGTGCTGGACGACGCGGGCTTCGCCGTCCTCCTCGACCAGGGGCCGGGGGCGGCGCGGCTCCACCTGGGCCTGCCGGAGGAGCCGGAGCCCGTGGAGGCGGCGCCCGCGCGGAAGCGGGCCGCGAAGAAGGCCGACGGGCAGGAGGCCGCCGGGGAGCCCGTGGAGGAGGCCCCGGCCGAAGGCTGACCCGCGCGCGGAAGCGCCGAATCCGTCTTGTTATCGTCCTGATGCAACGTCACCGGGTGCCGCACAGTGAAAGCGGGCATTGTGTCACTGCGCGGCACCCGAACTCGGTGGCGTGTTCCCGGTTGTCCGAAAGTCTGCCCGCCGGGTGGACCCCGGAATACCCTGGAGCGCAACAGAGTGTCAGCAGGGGTGGGGGCACCGGCTGAGCCGGTCTCCGCGGGGTCGCTCCATGCCCGGCAGCTGCCGGCACCAGCACGGTGCCTCACCGTAAGGCGGCCTGACGGGGCGGGCCCGACGGAGGACAGGGCTTATGGATCGTACGACCGGCGGTGCGCCCACACGCCCGCCGCAGGGGGTGGCGGGTGCGGTCCTGCTGCTCGGCGTGCTGCTGGCCGGCGCCGCGCCGCTCATCCCGCTGGCCGTCCTGGTCTACCGGTACGAGCCCGAGCTGCTGCCGCTCTTCGCGGTGCCGCTGGCCGTGCTGGTCGCGGCGTGGCGGATCGCCCGTGACCGGGCCCGGGACCAGCTCACCGACCCGCTGACGGACCTGCCCAACCGCCAGGCGCTGCTGCTGGCGGCCCAGGAGGCGATCGCCGAGCACGAGCAGGGGTACAGCGTCGGGCTGATACTGCTGGACCTCGACCGGTTCCGGTCACTCAACGACACGCTCGGGCACACCGCCGGCGACCGGTTACTCGTGCACATCGCCCGCCGGCTGCACCGGGCGCTGCGGTCCGGCGGCCCGGCGGGCAGCGCCACCCGGGAGTCGATCGACGACGTCTTCGCCGGGCTGCCCCGGCACTACCGGGGCGGGCGTCCGCTGGTGGCCCGGATGGGCGGCGACGAGTTCGCCGTCCTGCTGCCCGGCGTCGGCTGCCCGGACACCCTGGAGCGGGTCGCCAAGGCGCTGATCGCCGAGCTGGCCGCGCCGATCCGCCTGGACGGGCTGCTGCTCGTCCTGGAGGCCAGCGCCGGCGTCTGCGTCTACCCGCAGCACGCCCAGGACGCCGAGTCGCTGCTGCGCCGCGCCGACGTGGCGATGGGCCACGCCCAGCACGGCCGCACCTCCGTCGAGCAGTACAACGAGACCCAGGACGCCGACACGCCCTACCGGATCGGGCTCCTGGGCGACCTGCGGCGGGCGCTGGAGACCGGAGAGGTGCAGCTGCACTACCAGCCGAAGGTGGCCTTCGACGGCCGGGTGGTCGGCCTGGAGGCCCTGCTGCGCTGGGAGCGGCCGGGCCAGGGCAAGGTCTCGCCGGACGAGTTCGTCGGCCTCGCCGAGTCCAGCGGCCTGATGCCCCGGCTCACCGACTACGTGCTGGAGGCGGCCGTCGGCCAGCTCGCCTACTGGCGCGAACAGGGCCTCCAGGTGCAGGTCGCCGTGAACGTCTCGCCGCGCGACGTGCTCAACCCGGGCTTCGCCCAGCGGGTCGCCGGGCACCTCGTCCGCCACCAGGTGCCGGCCCACGCGCTCCAGCTGGAGATCACCGAGCGGCTGCTGCTGGACGACTCCCGGCGCGCCGCGGACACCCTGGCCGAGCTGCGCGGCTACGGCGTGGGGATGTCCCTGGACGACTTCGGCACCGGCCACTCCTCGCTGGTGCGGCTGCGCAGCCTGCCGGTCGGCGAGCTGAAGATCGACCGTTCCTTCGTCTCCCGGATGGTCGCCGACGACCACGACGCGGCGGTGGTCCGCTGCTCGGTGGAGCTGGCGCACTCGCTCGGCCTGACCGTGGTCGCCGAGGGCGTCGAGGACGACGAGACCTGGGAGCGGCTGCACCGCATGGGCGTGGACGCCGTCCAGGGCTGGCTGGTCTCGGCGGCGCTGCCGGCCGAGCAGGCCACCGCCTGGCTGCGGGTGCACCGCACCGGCGCGCCGAAGGTGGAACGGTTCAGCGCGGCCGCCCAGCTGCCGCCGGCCGTCCAGCCGGGGCTGCCGCCGGTGCTCCAGCCCGGTGCCCAGCCGGCCATCGCGCCCGCGATCCCGCCGGTGCTCCCGGCCGGTGTCCAGGCCGGCCTCCAGGCCGCCGCCCAGCCCGTGCTCCAGGCCGGAATCCAGGCCGGAGTCCAGCCGGTGATCAGCCCGGTCGGCCAGTCCGTCCTGCCGCCGGTGATCCAGGCCGCGCAGGCCGCGCAGATGGAGATCCGGGCCCCCGGCGCGCCGAACTAGCCCCCGAACCGGCCGCAGTGGCGCCCCCGGCACGCCGGGCCGGCCGGCGCCCGTGGCCGCAGTGACCGGGCCCCGGCGTTACTCGTTGGCCGGTGGCAGGGCCGCGCCCCATAGGATGGGGCCACAGACCAAGAGGACGGGAGCGCCGAGCCGGCTGCTCCCGCCCGGGCCCGGCACCGCCTCACCGCACCGCCGGGCCTCACCAGAACTCACCCTGAGGATCGCTGCATGCCTGGCATCACGCGCGAGGAGGTCGCCCACCTCGCTCGGCTGTCGCGTCTTGAGTTGCAGGCCGAAGAGCTGGACCACTTCGCCGAGCAGCTCGACGTGATCATCGGCGCGGTCGCCCGCGTTTCCGAGGTCGCCGGACAGGACGTCCCGCCGACCTCCCACCCGCTCCCGCTGACCAACGTCATGCGCGCGGACGAGGTGCGGCCGTCGCTCACCCCGGAGCAGGCCCTGGCCGGTGCCCCGGCCGCCGAGGAGCAGCGTTTCCGCGTTCCCCAGATCCTCGGGGAGGACTGACCGAGATGACCGACCTGATCCGCTACACCGCCGCCGAGACCGCGGGCGCCATCGCCAAGGGCGAGGTCTCCGCCGTCGAGGTCGCCCAGGCGCACCTGGACCGCATCGGGGCCGTCGACAAGAAGGTCAACGCCTTCCTGCACGTCGACGCCGAGGGCGCGCTGAGCGCCGCCAAGGCCGTGGACGAGAAGCGCGCCAAGGGCGAGGAGCTCGGCCCGCTGGCCGGCGTCCCGCTGGCGCTGAAGGACGTCTTCACCACCAAGGGCGTGCCGACCACCTGCGGCTCGAAGATCCTCGAAGGCTGGATCCCGCCGTACGACGCCACGCTGACCACGCGTCTCAAGGACGCCGGCGTCGTCATCCTCGGCAAGACCAACATGGACGAGTTCGCGATGGGCTCCTCCACCGAGAACTCCGCCTTCGGCGTCACCGGCAACCCGTGGGACCTCACCCGGATCCCCGGCGGCTCCGGCGGTGGTTCGGCCGCCGCGCTGGCCGCCTTCGAGGCCCCGCTGGCGATCGGCACCGACACCGGCGGCTCGATCCGCCAGCCGGGCGCCGTCACCGGCACCGTCGGCGTGAAGCCGACCTACGGCACGGTCTCCCGCTACGGCCTGGTGGCGTTCTCCAGCAGCCTCGACCAGGGCGGCCCGTGCGCCCGCACCGTGCTGGACGCGGCGCTGCTGCACGAGGCCATCGCCGGCCACGACCCGCTGGACTCCACCTCGATCGACGCGCCGGTCCCGGCCGTGGTCGAGGCGGCGAAGCTGCGCGACGTCCGCGGCATGCGGATCGGCGTGGTCAAGGAGTTCGCCGGCGAGGGCTACCAGGCCGGCGTGATGCAGCGGTTCAACGAGTCCGTGGAACTGCTGCGCGAGCTGGGCGCCGAGGTCGTCGAGGTCTCCTGCCCGTCGTTCACCCTGGCGCTGCCGGCGTACTACCTGATCGCGCCCAGCGAGGCCTCGTCCAACCTGGCCCGCTTCGACGCGATGCGCTACGGCCTGCGGGTCGGCGACGACGGCACCCGCTCGGCCGAGGACGTCACCGCCCTCACCCGTGAGGCCGGCTTCGGCCCCGAGGTGAAGCGCCGCATCATCCTCGGCACCTACGCCCTCTCCTCGGGCTACTACGACGCCTACTACGGCTCGGCCCAGAAGGTCCGCACGCTCATCTCGCGCGACTTCGACGCGGCCTTCGCCGGCGTGGACGTGCTGATCTCGCCGACCACGCCGACCACCGCCTTCCCGATCGGCGAGCGCGCCGACGACCCGATGGCGATGTACCTGGCCGACCTGTGCACGATTCCGTCGAACCTCGCGGGCAACGCGGCCATGTCGCTGCCCTGCGGTCTGGCCCCGGAGGACAATCTCCCGGTCGGCCTGCAGATCATCGCACCCGCGATGGCGGACGACCGCCTGTACCGCGTGGGCGGCGCCGTCGAGGCCGCGCTCAACGACAAGTGGGGGCACCCCCTGCTGGAGGAGGCACCGGCACTGTGAGCAAGATCGAGAAGGCCAAGGGCTTCAAGCACAGCAAGCCCGGCCTGTGGCTGTCCATCGGGACCAGCGCCTTCGGCGCCATCTCCGTGTACAAGGACGTCAAGAAGGCCCGCACCGAGAACGACACGCTGAAGCTGGTCAACGCCCTGGTCGGCGCCGCCGCCCTGATCACCGGCACGGCCCTGCTCGTGCGCGAACTGCGCTGCCTCGGCGACGACGACGTCCTGCTGGGCTGAGCAGCCCCGGCCCGGCCCGCACCCGTGTGCGCGGCCGGGCCCGTACCTCCACAGACTTTTAGCGAAGGGGACGCTGTGAGCGTCATGAACCTGGTCTCCTACGAGGACGCTCTCGCGTCGTACGACCCGGTGATGGGCCTTGAGGTCCACGTCGAGCTGGGCACCAAGACCAAGATGTTCTGCGGTTGCTCGACCGAGCTGGGCGCCGAGCCGAACAGCCAGGTCTGCCCGACCTGCCTGGGCCTGCCGGGCTCGCTGCCGGTGGTCAACGCGATCGGCGTGGAGTCGGCCGTCAAGATCGGCCTGGCGCTGAACTGCGAGATCGCCGAGTGGTGCCGGTTCGCCCGGAAGAACTACTTCTACCCGGACATGCCGAAGAACTTCCAGACCTCGCAGTACGACGAGCCGATCGCCTTCAACGGCTACCTCGACGTGCAGCTGGAGGACGGCTCGACCTTCCGCGTGGAGATCGAGCGCGCCCACATGGAGGAGGACACCGGCAAGTCCAGCCACGTCGGCGGCGCGACCGGCCGGATCCACGGCGCCACCCACTCGCTGCTCGACTACAACCGGGCCGGCATCCCGCTGATCGAGATCGTCACCAAGCCGATCGAGGGGGCCGGCGAGCGGGCCCCCGAGGTCGCCAAGGCGTACGTCGCCGAGCTGCGCGAGCTGATCAAGGCGCTGGGCGTCTCCGAGGCCCGGATGGACAAGGGCCAGATGCGCTGCGACGTCAACCTGTCGCTGCGCCCGAACGGCACGAAGACCTTCGGCACCCGCTCGGAGACCAAGAACGTCAACTCGCTGCGCAGCGTGGAGCGGGCCGCCCGGTTCGAGATCCAGCGGCACGCCACCGTGCTGACCGACGGCGGCACGATCGTCCAGGAGACCCGGCACTTCCACGAGGACGACGGCAGCACCACCTCGGGCCGGATCAAGGACAACGCCGAGGACTACCGCTACTTCCCCGAGCCGGACCTCGTCCCGATCGCGCCCTCGCGCGAGTGGGTCGAGGAGCTGCGGGCGGGGCTGCCCGAGCTGCCGCGCGTGCGCCGTGCCCGGCTCCAGGCCGAGTGGGGCCTGTCGGACAAGGACATGCAGTCGGTGCTGAACGCCGGTGCGGTCGAGCCGATCCAGGAGACCATCGCCGCCGGTGCGCCGGCCGACCAGGCCCGCAAGTGGTGGATGGGCGAGCTGGCCCGCCGCGCCAACGAGACCGGCACCGAGCTGAGCGAGCAGCCGATCACCCCGGCGCAGGTCGCCCGGGTCACCGCGCTGGTCGCCGAGGGCAAGCTGAACGACAAGCTGGCCCGCCAGGTCATCGAGGCCGTGCTGGCCGGCGAGGGCGAGCCGGACGAGGTCGTCGAGAAGCGCGGCCTGGCCGTCGTCTCGGACGACTCCGCGCTCGGTGCCGCCGTCGACGAGGCCATCGCCGGCAACGAGGCGATCGCCGCCAAGATCCGCGACGGCAAGGTCGCCGCGGTGGGCGCGCTGGTCGGCGCGGTCATGAAGGCCACCCGCGGCCAGGCCGACGCGGCCCGCGTGAAGGACCTCATCCTGCAGCGCCTCGGCGTGGAAGGTCAGTAGGCACGGTCTGCAGCGCCTCGGCGTGGAAGGTCAGTAAGCACGGTCTGCAGCGCCTCGGCGTGGGAGGACGGTAAGCGCCTCTCTGCGGTGCCAGTCGCCTAAGGTTCTAAGGCGTCTAAGGCCTTCTAAGGTGCCTTAGTGCGGTCTAAGGCCCGGATTCACCCTTGTAAGTGGGGGTGAATCCGGGCCTTCGTCGTTTCCGGGGCCCCGCCTAAGGCGATCGGCCCCCGGAAGATGCGGCAGGCTGCCGATGTGGTGCACCCCCCTGGGAGAGGAGTCTTTACCTCAGAACGAGAGACCACCACGAGGGGAAACACCGTGATCGAGTACGAGCTCATCCAGCAGCAGGTGCGGGAACTCCACGCCCAGGCCGACCACCAGCGTCTGGTCCGTGAGGCCAAGGCCGGCCGGGGGCTGCGCCGCCTGGTCACCACCCGTGCCGACCGGCGCGCCGCGCGTCTGAACGAGTGCTGACGGGCCGGCACCCGGCAGCGGCCGGGGCGGACGAGGAAGGGGAGGCGCGATCCAGCGCCTCCCCTTCCGGGCATCCGGAGGATGGGATAACCCCTCGGCCGGGCGGATCGGCTTATGGCATGCTCGCCTCCATGCAGCAGATATCGGTGAGTCCCGTCTTCGTCGGCCGTGGAACGGAGATCACCGAGCTGACGGACGCTCTGAAGCGGGCCGGCTCCGGCAGCCCGCAGACCGTGCTGGTCGGCGGCGAGGCCGGCGTCGGCAAGACCCGGCTGCTGGAGGAGTTCCTCGCCCGGGCCGCCGCCGACGGCGGGGGAGTGGTGACCACCGTCGGCGGCTGTCTGGAGGTCGGCGCCGAGGGCCTGCCGTACGCGCCCCTGTCCTCCGCGCTGCGCCGGCTGCACCGCGGTCTGGGCACCGAGCTGGAGGTGGCCGCCGCCGGCATGGAGGGTCATCTCGCCCGGCTGCTGCCCGACTTCGGCGAGGCCGACGGCGAACCCAACGACGAGTACGGCCGGGCCCGGCTGTTCGAGCACACCGCGAGGCTGTTCGAGCGGCTCGGCACGGACCGTACCCTCGTCCTCGCCGTCGAGGACCTGCACTGGTCCGACCGCTCCACCCGCGAGCTGCTCGCCTACCTGGTCCGCACGCTGCACCGGGCCCGCGTCCTGCTGGTGGCCACCTACCGCACCGACGACCTGCACCGGCGGCACCCGCTGCGGCCGTTCCTGGCCGAGCTGGAACGGCTGCGCACCGTGCAGCGGATGGAGCTGGAGCGGTTCGGCCCGGGCGAGGTCGCCGCGCAGCTGGCCGGCATCCTCGGCACCGCCGACCCGGACCGGCAGCTGGTCGACCGGATCCACCGTCGCTCGGAGGGCAACCCGTTCTTCGTCGAGGAGCTCGCGACCGCCTTCCAGGACGGCTGTTCGGCCGGGCTCACCGACTCGCTGCGGGACATCCTGCTGGTCCGCGTCGAGGCGCTGGACGAGGAGACCCAGCGGGTGCTGCGGATCGCCGCCGAGGGCGGCTCCTACGTCGAACACGCGCTCCTGGCGGCCGTGCTGGACGACGAGGAGGAGCTGATCGAGTCGCTGCGCGCGGCCGTCGGCGCCAACATCCTGCGCCCGGACACCGACGGCGACGGCTACCGGTTCCGGCACGCCCTGGTCCGTGAGGCCGTCTCGGACGACCTGCTCCCCGGCGAGCGGCACCGGATCAACCGCCGCTTCGCCACCGCGCTGGAGGCGCAGCCGCACCTGGTCGGCAGTGACGTCCGCCCGGCCAGGCTGGCCAACTACTGGTACCACGCGCACGATCCGGCCCGCGCCCTGCCGAGCGCCCTGGACGCCGCCCGGGCCGCCCGCCGGCGCAACGCCTTCGCCGAGCAACTGCGGATGCTGGAACGCGCCCTGGAGCTGTGGGACCAGGTCTCCGAGGAGGTGCTGGCGCACACCCTGCGCCCGTACGACTGGGCCGAGACCTACCCGCCGTGCTCCTGCGACGTGGTGACGCACGACCCCGAGCGGCTGCAACTGGTCGACGTGCTCGCGGAGGCGGTGGTCGCGGCCCGGCGCAGCGGTGACCGCGAGCGCGGCCTGAGCCTCTCCCGGCGGGCGCTGAAGCTGGTCGACGAGACCAAGGACCCGGCCCGCGCCGCCTGGTTCCGGATGAACCGGGCCCGGATGTTCGGCCACCTCAACCGGTCCAAGGACCAGGACGAGGCGGCCTACGCCCGGCGGCTGGTCGAGCAGCTGCCGCCGTCCGCGGTCCAGGCCGAGGTGTTCGCGCTGAGCGCGGGCATCGCCATGCTGAACAGCCCCACCGGTGAGAGCGTCGAGCTCGCCGAGCGGGCGGCGGCGATCGCCCGTGAGGTCGGGGCGCACGCCGTCGAGCAGCACGCCCGGATGACGCTCGGCACCCTGCGCAACGACCTGGGGAACGACCCCGAGGCCGCCGTCGCGGAGCTGTCCGCGGCGGTCGCCGCCACCCGCGAGCTCGGTGTGCCGGACCTCATGCTCCGCGGGCTCAACAACCTGGCCAGCCTGCTGCAGTCGCTCGGCCGCGCGGAGGAGGCCGTGGTGCTGGCCCGCGAGGGGCTGGAGACCGCCGACGGCAACGGCCTGCTGCGCAACATCGGCACCCTGCTGGTCGGCAACCTCGCCGAGGCGCTGATGGACCTCGGCCGGACCGAGGAGGCGGCCGAGGCGCTGGCCGGCGCCGAGCGGACCCAGCAGCCGGGCAGCCACGCGGAGTTCCTCGACCGGTTGCGGGGCGAGCTGGCCCTGATGAGCGGGGACCTCCCCTCGGCGGCCGGCATGCTGGCCCAGGCCCGGGCCTCGGACCGGGTCTGCCAGTTCCAGCACTCCGTGCCGATCTCCCGGCTCGCGGTGCTGATCGCCGCCCGCAGCGGGCGCCTGCTGGAGGCCCGGGCCGAGCTGCTCGCCGTGATCGACAACCCGATCCCCGCCGGGAACGAGGCCGCGCTCTACCCGCTGCTGGTGGACGGCGCCGCGGCCGAGGCCGACAGCCGGGGCCTGCCGGAGGCCGGGCCGGGCCGCGCCGAGGTGCTGGCGAAGATCGCCGCGGTGGCCGCCCTGCTGACCCCCAAGGCGTCGCTCCACCACGGCTGGGCGCGGCTGCTGGAGGCCGAACTGGCCCGGGCCGAGGACCGGGACACCCCGGCGCAGTGGACCGCCGCCGTCGAGGCGCTGCGGCCGGCCGGGCTGCCGGGCCCGCTGGCGGCGGCGCTGCTGCGGGCCGGCGAGGCCGAGGTGCTGGCCGGGCACCGCGAGGCGGGCGCCGAACTGCTGCGCGAGGCGCGGAAGCTGGCCGGGGCGCGCTCCGACACCGCGCTGCTCGCCGAGGTCACGGCGCTGGCCGAGCGGGCGGGCCTGGCGCTCTCCGGGCGCGCCGGGGCGGGTGCCCCCGTCCCCGCCGCTCCGCCGTCGGGGGGAGACTCCTTCGGCCTCACCCCCCGTGAGCGGGACGTGCTCCGGTTGCTCGCCCGGGGCCGTACCAACCGGCAGATCGCGGAGGAGCTGTACATCTCCCCGAAGACCGCGAGCGTCCACGTCTCCAACATCCTCGGCAAGCTCGCGGTGGCCGGCCGGGGCGAGGCCGGCGCGCTGGCCCACCGGTTGCGGCTCTTCCCGGAGGACCTGGCGCCCGCCGGCCGCTGAGCCGGGCCGCCGTCCGCGCCCGCCGACCGTACCGGTCCGACCGGTCCCCGGTAGGCGGGCGCCTCCGCGTGCTCCTGTGCGCGCCGCGTGAGCCCCTCGCCGCACGCCCCCGCCAACCGGCCCGTTCTGGCAGATTCGGGTGCAATTCCCCACCCCCGCGCCATTACTCTAAGTTGAGTGTGCGTGTCATTGAGTGACCGAAGTGGTGTAGGGTCCCGACCGGGAACATCGGTGCGGTGCGTCGGCCGACAGGCCGTCCACCCCCTGGGCCACCGCCCTGACGGGGCGCCAGGTCACCGCGTACGGCCACCAGGTGCGCGGCCGGTGGCCCGTGGCCGGGGCGCAACGCCCCGGGTCGGAGGGGGAGAGGCCGAGTGAGCTCCACCGATGCGGTGCTGCCCGGAGCCGGACGGCCGGGCGCGCCGGACGCCGACACGCCCCGGTGTACCGGGCGCGGCCCGGTCTGCCGGATGCTCCACAGCCGTGGCCTGCCCGGCGCAGCCCTCGGCGTCCTCTGCGTGGCCTATGCGACCGGCGCGGCCTCCGGCTGGGGATCCCGCCAACTGGCGATCTTCATGGGCGACTTCGGCCTGGCCGCGGCCGCCCTCGCGGCCGCGCTGTCCTGCCTCGCCTACGGCTGCGCGGTCGGCGGCCACGCCCGCCCGGCCTGGCTGCTGTTCGGCCTCTCCTCGCTCATGGTCGCCTTCGGCAACGGCACCTGGGGCTGGTACGAGCTGGTCGAGCGCACCCCGCTGCCGCAGGACTCGCTCGCCGAGTACGCCTTCCTGCTCTTCGCCCCGCTCGCCATCACCGGCGTGCTCGTCCTCGCCCAGCGCCCGCGCAGCGCCGCCGGCTGGCTCTGCCTGCTGCTCGACGGCTGGCTGGTGGCCGGCTCGCTGTTCACCCTCAGCTGGAGCCTCGCGCTCGGCCGGATCGCCGCCGGGGAGGACGGCTCCCCGCTGCGCCTCGCCCTCAACCTGGCCTACCCGGTGCTGGACATCCTGCTGGTCAGCCTGGTGGTCGGGCTGCGCTTCGGCGGCCGGGACGGCAACCGGGCCGCGGTGCACACCGCGATGATCGGCCTGGCTGTCACCGTGCTCTGCGACGCCCTCTTCACCTCCCCCGAACTGCGCAACAGCTACCACTCGGGGGAACTGCTGGACGCCGGCTGGTTCGCCGGCAGCCTGCTGCTCGCCTGGGCGCCGTGGTCGCCGCGCTGGCGCCGCCCGCTGCGCGAGCACCCCTCGGCCGGGGGCCTGCCGCGCCGCCGGGTGGCCACCACCTTCAGCGCCCTCACCCCGTACGCGGCGGCCGCGGTCTGTACGGCCGGGATCCTCTACAACGCCCTCGGCGGGCGGCCGTTGGACCGGGTGGTGGCCTCCGCCGCCTGCACCGTCGGCCTGGCGCTGATCCTGCGGCAGGGCGTGATGCTGCTGGACAACCTCTCGCTGGCGCAGGAACTCGCCCACAAGGAGGCGCACTTCCGCTCCCTGGTGCAGGGCTCCAGCGACGTCATCATGATCGCCGGCGCCAACGGCGTGCTCTCCTACGTGTCCCCGGCCGCGCTCGGCGTCTACGGGCGGGACCCGGAGGAGCTGGTCGGCGGCAACCTGCTGGACCTCGTCCACCCCGAGGACGTGGACCGCGTACTGCTGGAGGTGCGCCGCTTCCTGGCCCGCGGCCGGCTGCTGGCGCACCGCTCGTCGGGCACCGCCGCCGAGCCGTCGGCGGCCCGGGTGGAGTGCCGGATCAGCTCCGGCGGCGGTGAGTGGCTGCACGTCGAGTCGACCGTCAACCGGTACCGCGACGGCCTGATCCTGAACAGCCGGGACGTCACCGAACGCGTGATACTCCAGGCCCAGTTGCAGCACAACGCCTCCCATGACCCGCTCACCGACCTGCCCAACCGGGCGCTCTTCGCGCAGCGGCTGCGCGGGGCCCTCGCCACGCGCGGACAGCAGGGCGGGGCCGGCGCCGGGGTCGCGGTGCTCTTCCTCGACCTGGACGGCTTCAAGGCGGTCAACGACAGCGCCGGCCACCAGGTCGGCGACGAGCTGCTCGTCCAGGCGGCCCGCCGCCTCCAGGGCGCCGTGCGCTGCGGGGACACCGTCGCCCGGTTCGGCGGGGACGAGTTCGCCGCGCTGGTCTGCGGCCCGCTCGGCCGGCTCCAGGTCCAGGAGCTCGCCGAGCGGTTGCGGGTCGCGCTCTCCGAGCCCTACTGGATCGGCGGCGCCGAACTCGCCGTCGCGGCCAGCATCGGCATCGCCTTCGGTACCCCCGAGCGCGGCCCCGCCGCCGACCCCAGGGCCGCCGCCGACGAGCTGATGCGCAACGCCGACCTCGCGATGTACCGGGCGAAGTCCGAGGGCAAGGGCCGGGTGGTGCTCTACACCCCGGCCATGCGGGCCGACCTGGAGCGCCGCTCGGAGCTGGAGGAGCGGCTGCGGGTCGCCGTCCGGGAGGGCGGCTTCACGCTGCTGCACCAGCCCGTGGTGGACCTCCTGTCCGGCTCCGTCACCGGCGTCGAGGCCCAGGCCCGCTGGCGCTCGGCCCAGGGGCTGCTGCTCACCCCCGCCGAGTTCCTGCGCTCCGCGGAGCACGGCGACGCGGCCGCCCGGTTCTCCCGCTGGCTCGTCCACGAGGCGGTGACCGCCGCGGCGCTGCGGCGCGGGCTGCCGGCCAGGACCCGTTCGGCGCCGCCGCCCGTGCCGGTCTCGGTCCGGTTGTCGGCCGAACGGCTCTGCTCGCCCGGCATGTACGAGGCCGTGGTCGCCGCGCTGCGGGACAGCGGGCTGCCGGCCGGCCAGCTGGTGGTCGAGGTCGCCAGGACGGGCCCGGACGCGCTGGCCGACGAGCTCGGCCGTCGGCTGGCCGCGCTGCGCAGGCTCGGCGTCTCCACCGCCCTGGCCGGCTTCGGGGCCGGCCACGGCTCGCTCGGCGCGCTGGGCCGGCTGCCGTTCGACGGGCTCAAGCTGGACCGCACGCTGGTCCAGGACCTCGGCGAGTCGGGGCTCGGCCGGACGCTCGCCGGGCACGCCCTGCGGCTCGGCCGCGACCTCGGCCTGGTGACCGCCGCCGAGGGGGTGGACCTGCCGCGCCAGGTCTCCGTGCTCCAGGAGTTGGGCTGCCGGCAGGGCCAGGGTTCGGCCTTCGCACCGCCCCTGGACGAGACCCGGCTGCGCCGCGCGCTGGTCCGCCGGGTCTACCCGCTGCCGAGACCGCTCGGCTCGCTCTCGGCCCGCCGCGCGCACCTCGCCGCGGACACCCGTACGAGTGGCTGCGGGGAGTCCGCGGCGGGGCGTGTCGTACATCACCACGGCGGCTCCGACCTGCCCGAACACCGCGCGGTGGCCGGTCCGGGGCATGGTCCGCATGGCGAGACTGTCATCCCACCTGCTTGACAGTCGGCCCCGCACGGGAGGAAGGTCGTTGCCATGCGCACCCGAATTCTCGTACTTGGCGGGCGCGTCGGCTGAGCGGGCCATGCCCGACTCGTGAGAGACCGACGCGCCACCCCTCGCATGCCCTAGGCACGAGGGGTTTTTTGTTGCACTGACACTGTTCCACTCCGCAAGACCACTGGCCCCGGCCGCCCCCGACCACCCCGATCCACCGGGAAAAGGGGGACGATTGGGGCAGAGCCGGCGATCGGCCCGACCCCCGGGACCCCACCCTCGACAGACCGGGGCCCGCAACCACCCGGGCCGGCAAAAACCGAGAAGAGACAGGCAGATGACTGAGCACGCCGCATCCCCCCGCCGCGGGGACACCCCGGCCGCCCACGCTCCCGCTCCCCAGCACGTCGTCGAGACCATGACCGGCGCCCAGTCGCTCATCCGCTCGCTGGAGGCCGTGGGCGCGGACACCGTCTTCGGCATCCCGGGCGGGGCCATCCTTCCCGCGTACGACCCGCTGATGGACTCGACCAAGGTGCGTCACATCCTGGTCCGCCACGAGCAGGGCGCCGGCCACGCCGCCACCGGCTACGCCCAGGCCACCGGCAAGGTCGGCGTCTGCATGGCCACCTCCGGCCCCGGTGCGACCAACCTGGTGACCCCGATCGCCGACGCCTACATGGACTCGGTGCCGATGGTGGCCATCACCGGCCAGGTCGCCTCCAAGGCGATCGGCACCGACGCCTTCCAGGAGGCGGACATCTGCGGCATCACGATGCCGATCACCAAGCACAACTTCCTGGTCACCGACCCGGCCGAGATCCCCCGGGTGATCACCGAGGCGTTCCACATCGCCGCCACCGGCCGGCCCGGCCCCGTCCTGGTCGACATCGCCAAGGACGCGCTGCAGGCCACCACCACCTTCCGCTGGCCGGCCGAGACCTCGCTGCCCGGCTACCGCCCGGTGACCAAGCCGCACGCCAAGCAGATCCGCGAGGCCGCGAAGATGCTGGTCGGCGCCAAGCGCCCGGTGCTGTACGTCGGCGGCGGCGTGATCAAGGCGAACGCCACGGCCGAGCTGCGGATCCTCGCCGAGCTGACCGGCGCCCCGGTGGTCACCACCCTGATGGCGCTCGGCGCCTTCCCCGACAGCCACCCGCAGCACCTCGGCATGCCCGGCATGCACGGCTCCGTCCCGGCCGTCACCGCGCTGCAGAAGTCGGACCTGCTGTTCACCCTCGGCGCCCGCTTCGACGACCGCGTCACCGGCCGGCTGGACAGCTTCGCCCCGTACGCCAAGATCGTCCACGCCGACATCGACCCGGCCGAGATCGGCAAGAACCGCCCGGCCGACGTGCCGATCGTCGGTGACGCCCGCGAGGTGCTGGCCGACCTCATCGTCGCCGTCCAGGCCGAGTTCGACGCCGGCCACAAGAGCGACTACGTGGACTGGTGGGTCAAGCTCAACGAGTGGAAGAAGACCTACCCGCTGGGCTACGAGCCGGCCCCGGCCGGGCAGCTCTCCCCGCAGCAGGTCATCGAGCGGATCGGCCAGCTGGTCGGCCCGGACGCGATCTACGCCGCGGGCGTCGGCCAGCACCAGATGTGGAGCTCGCAGTTCATCCAGTTCGAGAAGCCGGCCACCTGGCTGAACTCGGGCGGCGCGGGCACCATGGGCTACGCCGTCCCGGCCGCCATGGGGGCCAAGGCGGGCCGCCCGGAGACGTCGGTCTGGGCGATCGACGGTGACGGCTGCTTCCAGATGACCAACCAGGAGCTGGTCACCTGCGCCCTGAACGACATCCCGATCAAGGTCGCGGTCATCAACAACGGCTCGCTGGGCATGGTCCGCCAGTGGCAGACCCTCTTCTACAACCAGCGGTACTCCAACACCGTGCTGCACTCGGGCCCCGGCCACGACGGCATCGAGCCGCCGGCCCAGGGCACCCGGATCCCCGACTTCGTGCTGCTCTCCGAGGCGATGGGCTGCGTCGGCCTGCGCTGCGAGCGCCCGGAGGACCTGGACGCGGTGATCAAGCAGGCGATGGAGATCAACGACCGCCCGGTCGTCATCGACTTCATCGTCCACCAGGACGCCATGGTCTGGCCGATGGTGGCGGCCGGCACCAGCAACGACGAGATCCAGTTCGCCAAGGGCGTCCGGCCCGACTTCGGCGACGACACCGACTGACCCCGACCTCGAAGACCTAGGGATACAGAGACCCATGTCCAAGCACACCCTCTCCGTCCTGGTCGAGAACAAGCCCGGCGTGCTCGCCCGCATCGCCGCGCTGTTCTCCCGTCGGGGCTTCAACATCGACTCCCTCGCCGTCGGCCCGACGGAGCACCCGGACGTCTCCCGGATGACGATCGTGGTCAACGTCGAGGACCTCCCGCTGGAACAGGTCACGAAGCAGCTCAACAAGCTCGTCAACGTGATAAAGATCGTCGAGCTCGACCAGTCCGCTGCGATCCAGCGGGAACTGGTCCTGGTGAAGGTCCGCGCCGACAACGAGACCCGGTCGCAGATCGTCGAGATCGTCCAGCTGTTCCGCGCCAAGACGGTCGACGTGTCCCCGGACGCGGTGACCATCGAGGCCACCGGCAGCTCGGACAAGCTGGAGGCCATGCTCCGGATGCTGGAGCCGTACGGCGTCAAGGAGCTGGTCCAGTCGGGTCTGGTCGCCATCGGGCGCGGCGCCCGGTCGATCACCGACCGCTCGCTGCGCGCCCTCGACCGGAGCGCGTGACACCCGGCCGTCGCCCGTCACCACCCTTCCAACGGTGCGACACCGCCGCTCATGCGCCCCGTCTCACCCCCTGAAGCACCGCCCCACACCCCCGCCGGGTCGACGTACCGTAGGAAACGCAGTACCCGGCAAGACCATCACGCAAGGAGATGTGCCCCCGTGGCCGAGCTGTTCTACGAAGACGACGCCGACCTGTCCATCATCCAGGGCCGCAAGGTCGCGGTCATCGGCTACGGCAGCCAGGGCCACGCCCACGCGCTGTCCCTGCGCGACTCCGGCGCCGACGTCCGGGTCGGCCTGAAGCCGGAGTCCAAGTCCCGTGCCAAGGCGGAGGAGGCCGGCCTGCGCGTCGTCACCCCGTCCGAGGCCGCGGCCGAGGCCGACGTCATCATGATCCTGGTGCCGGACCCGATCCAGGCCGACGTCTACGAGGCGGACATCGCCCCGAACCTGAAGGCCGGCGACGCGCTGTTCTTCGGCCACGGCCTGAACATCCGCTTCGGCTTCATCAAGCCCCCGGCCGACGTCGACGTCTGCATGGTCGCCCCGAAGGGCCCGGGCCACCTGGTCCGCCGCCAGTACGAGGAGGGCCGCGGCGTCCCCGCGATCGTCGCGGTCGAGCAGGACGCCACGGGCAACGCCTTCGCCCTCGCGCTGTCCTACGCCAAGGGCCTGGGCGCCACCAAGGCCGGCGTCATCAAGACCACCTTCACCGAGGAGACCGAGACCGACCTGTTCGGTGAGCAGGCCGTCCTCTGCGGTGGCACCGCCGCCCTGGTGAAGGCCGGGTTCGAGACCCTGGTCGAGGCCGGCTACCAGCCGGAGATCGCCTACTTCGAGTGCCTGCACGAGCTGAAGCTCATCGTCGACCTGATGTACGAGGGCGGCCTGGAGAAGATGCGCTGGTCGGTCTCCGAGACCGCCGAGTGGGGCGACTACGTCACCGGCCCCCGCATCATCACCGACGCCACCAAGGCCGAGATGAAGAAGGTCCTCGCCGAGATCCAGGACGGCACCTTCGCCAACACCTGGATCGCCGAGTACAAGGCCGGCCTGCCCAAGTACAACGAGTACAAGAAGGCCGACGAGGACCACCTGCTGGAGACCACCGGCAAGCAGCTCCGCAAGCTGATGAGCTGGGTCAAGGAAGAGGCCTGAGCCTCTCCGGGCACCGGTCCGATCGGATCAGCCTGATTTTGTAACTCCCTTGTACAACTAGGCTGCTCCCGTCCGGGTGATTTCGCCGGACGGGAGCAGCCTGGTACCCAGCCCGTCGATACACTTCCGAGTGCGCGTCAGGCCCACAGCGTCGTGCGTCTACCTACGCGGCATGCCACCTTCCCCCCGGATTCCACGCCACCTTCGTGCCGGGGAGAACCGCACAGTTAAGGACCACACTGTCGTGAGCACTGTGACATCCAAAGCCGTCGTCCTGATCGCCGAAGAGCTGTCGCCCGCCACCGTCGACGCCCTCGGACCCGACTTCGAGATCCGCCACTGCAACGGTGCCGACCGCACCGAGCTGCTGACCGCGATCGCCGACGTGGACGCCATCCTGATCCGCTCCGCCACCAAGGTGGACGCCGAGGCGCTGGCCGCCGCCCGCAAGCTCAAGGTGGTGGCCCGGGCCGGCGTCGGCCTCGACAACGTGGACGTCTCCGCCGCCACCAAGGCCGGCGTGATGGTCGTCAACGCGCCGACCTCCAACATCGTCACCGCCGCCGAGCTCGCCTGCGGCCTGCTGATCTCGGTCGCCCGCAACATCGCGCCCGCCAACGCCGCCCTCAAGCAGGGCGAGTGGAAGCGCAACAAGTACACCGGCGTCGAGCTGAGCGAGAAGGTCCTCGGCGTCGTCGGCCTCGGCCGCATCGGCGTGCTGGTCGCCCAGCGGATGTCCGCCTTCGGCATGAAGATCGTCGCGTACGACCCCTACATCCAGGCCGCCCGCGCCGCGCAGATGGGCGTCAAGCTGGTCTCGCTGGAGGAGCTGCTGGAGGTCTCGGACTTCATCACCGTCCACCTCCCGAAGACCCCGGAGACCATCGGCCTGATCGGTGACGAGGCGCTGCACAAGGTCAAGCCGACCGTCCGCATCGTCAACGCCGCCCGCGGCGGCATCGTGGACGAGGCCGCGCTCGCCGCCGCCCTGCGCGACGGCCGGGTGGCCGGCGCCGGCCTGGACGTCTACGCGAAGGAGCCGTGCACCGACTCCCCGCTGTTCGCCTTCGACAACGTGGTCGCCACCCCGCACCTGGGCGCCTCCACCGACGAGGCGCAGGAGAAGGCCGGCATCGCGGTCGCCAAGTCCGTGCGCCTGGCGCTGGCCGGCGAGCTGGTCCCGGACGCGGTCAACGTCCAGGGCGGCGTGATCGCCGAGGACGTCCGCCCGGGTCTGCCGCTGGCGGAGAAGCTCGGCCGGATCTTCACCGCGCTGGCCGGCGAGGTGGCCGTCCGGCTCGACGTCGAGGTCCGCGGCGAGATCACCCAGCACGATGTCAAGGTGCTCGAACTGTCGGCCCTCAAGGGCGTGTTCGAGGACGTCGTGGCGGAGACGGTGTCCTACGTCAACGCCCCGCTGTTCGCCCAGGAGCGCGGCGTCGAGGTACGCCTGACCACCTCCAGCGAGAGCCCCGAGCACCGCAACGTGATCACCGTCCGCGGCACCCTGGCCGACGGCGGCGAGATCGCCATCTCCGGCACCCTGGCCGGCCCGAAGCAGACCCAGAAGATCGTCGGCGTGGACGCCTTCGACGTGGACGTCGCGCTCACCGACCACATGGCGTTCTTCAAGTACGAGGACCGTCCGGGCGTGGTCGGCATCCTCGGCCGCCACCTCGGCGACGCCGGCATCAACATCGCCGGCATGCAGGTGGCCCGCGACGGCAGCGGCGCGCTGGCGTCCATCACCGTGGACAGCCAGATCCCGCAGGAGGTCCTCACCGCCATCTCCGCCGAGATCGGCGCCCGCTTCGCCCGTTCGGTCGACCTGGGCGCCTGAGCACCGCACGGCCTCCGACAGCAGGGCCCGGGGCGGCTCCCGTCTCAGATAGTAGGAAATCCAAGTATTCGTGCAGACACGGCAGGCGCCGGGTCGTACCGTGGAAGAGCCATACGGTGTGCCGCCCCTGTAGCCAGGGCCTGCGGCCCGTGTGTGCCCGTGCGCCCCGAGGGCAGGCGACCCCTGCTCCGCGCACCCCCCACTCTCTGTGCCTTCCACCCTCTGCGCCCTCCCGGCGCGCTCGCCCCAAGGAGCCCGGTATGCCCCCCGCCGCAGACCGCCACGCCACTCCCGCCCCCGCCGCCACCCCGGCCCGCACCCCGCGCCGCCGCCGCGCGGCCGAGCAGAGCCCCTTCGCGGCCGCCGCCCTGCAGCGCGCACTGGACCGCCGTGACAACGGCGGCGCGACCGGGCACCTCTGATGGTCGCTCCGGCCCTCCTGCGAGTCCGTCTCCGGGCGGTGGCGTTCATCCGCCGAATGGGCCGTCCGGACTGACGCCGGATCACCCGGAGGAGTGCAAGTGGCGCCCGTTGGAGGGATGTTGCTCGCACTCCCCGCCGGGGTCTCCTATATGTGGGGCCCCGGAGGGGTGATCGACGTCCGCGCGGGCGGGCGTCAGCGACACGGCGTGCGGATCAGTCCCCCTTGCCGGGGGAGAGGGCCCAGTGCGTCAGCCACCCGTCCGTCGTCCGGTCACCAGGATCGGACTCACCCTGGCCCTGCTGGCGGGGCCGGTGCTGCTCACCGCGGCCCCGGCGGCCGGCAGTCCGCCGACGAGCCCGACGGCCCAGGGCGCCCCGCCGGGGCGCCCGGCCTCCGTCCTGCTGGAGCTCACCACCGAGGCCGCCGGCCCGGCCTGGCGGCGGGCGGCCGCCGAGGCCCGGCGGGCCCGGCGCTCCCCGGAGGCCGTCCGCCGGGAGGCCGCGCAGGCCGGGGGCGGGCAGCGCTCCCGCGCCTCCGACGCGCTCGACCGGCTCGCCGACGCCGTCCGCGGCGCGGCGCCCACCGCCCGCGAGCTCTACCGCACCCGCACCCTGCTCACCGGCCTCGCCGTCACCGTGCCCGCCGACCGGCTGCCCGCCCTGCGGGCGCTGCCCGGCGTCCGGGCCGTCCACCCGGTCGTGCGCAAGCAGCGGGACAACGCGTACTCCGTGCCGCTCACCGGGGCGCCGCAGGTCTGGTCCGGCCCCTCCGCGGACGGCACGACCGGCGGCAACACCGGGCAGGGCGTGCGGATCGGCGTCATCGACAGCGGCATCGACTACACCCACGCCGACTTCGGCGGCCCCGGCACCGCGGAGGCGTTCAAGGCGGTCGACGGCGCCCGGCCGGCCCCCGCCGGACTCTTCCCCAACGCCAAGGTGGTCGGCGGCAAGGACCTCGTCGGGGACGACTACAACCCGGACCCGTCCGCCCCGAACTACCAGCCCGACCCGCACCCCGACGCCAACCCGATCGACTGCGCGCTCAACGGCCACGGCACCCACGTCGCCGGCACCGCCGCCGGCCTCGGCGTCACCGCCGACGGCCACCCGTACGCCGGCCCCTACCGGCCCGGCCTCGACCCGGCCGCCTTCAAGGTCGGCCCCGGCGCCGCACCCGGCGCCCAGCTCTACGCGATCCGGGTGTTCGGCTGCGACGGCTCCACCGACCAGCTCGCCCAGGCCCTCGACGTCGCCGCCGACCCGGACGGCGACGGCGACCTCGGTGACCGGCTCGACATCGTCAACCTCTCCCTCGGCAGCCGCTTCGGCTCCACCGACGACGCCGACGCCGTCGCCGTCGACCACCTCGCCGACCTCGGCACCCTGGTGGTCGCGGCCGCCGGCAACGAGGGCGACGTCTACGGCATCGGCGGCAGCCCCGGCACCGCCGCCCGGGCCCTCGCCGTCGCCGCCTCGGTCGACCCGCACAGCGATGCCGACGGCCTCACCGTGCTGGCCCCCGAGCCGCTCGCCGGCACCGTCCCGGCCCACTGGAGCGGCCGCTACCAGGGCTGGTCCACCGCCGACGTCGCCGGCCGGCTCGCGCTGCCCGTCGACCAGGCCGACGGCTGCACCGCCTTCACCGACGCCGACAAGCAGCGGCTCACCGGCAGGATCGCCGTACTCGCCTGGGCCACCCGCGAGTCCGAGCGCGCGTGCGGCTCCGCCCCGCGCGCCGACCACGCCGCCGACGCCGGCGCGATCGGCGCCCTGCTCGCCGCCGACGACGACCACCTCGCCGAGATCGCCGGCAACGACCGCATCCCCGTCGCCCTGCTCGCCCACGCCGACGGCGAACGCCTGCGCCAGGGCGCGGCGGCCGGCCAGGTCGACGTCCGGCTCGCCGCGCCGGGCAACCCGCTGCACGGCGTCGTCCCCCAGGACCAGCCGCAACGCACCGACACCCTCACCGACTTCACCTCGCGAGGCATCGGCGTGCCCGGCGTGGTCAAGCCCGACCTGGCCGCGCCCGGCGAGACGATCTGGTCCGCCAAGGCCGGCAGCGGAGGCGGGGGCCAGCGCGAGGACGGGACCTCGATGGCCACCCCGCACGTGGCCGGACTCGCCGCCCTCGTCCGCGCAGCCCACCCCGACTGGACGGTCGAGCAGCTCAAGGCCGCGCTGATGAACACCGCCGGGGACACCTGGCTCGGCGACGGCGGCACCGGCCCGGTCTACGGCCCCGAGCGCACCGGCGCCGGCCGGGCCCGGGTCGACGCCGCCGTCCGCACCCCCGTTGTCGCGTACGCCGCGGGGGAGGGCGCGGTGCAGGGCAGCGTCGGCGTCTCCTTCGGCGTGGTGGCGGTCGGCGGTGCGCCCGGCGCAGCCCGCGGGGCGGAGGTCCGTGAGGTCGAGGTCCGCAACCTCTCCGGCGCGGCGGTGACCTACCGCACCGGCTACGCGGCCGCCACCGACGTGCCCGGTGCCCGCTACGAGATCAGCCCCGGCCGGGTCGAGGTCCCGGCCGGCGGCACCGCCCGCGTCCGGGTCACCCTGGCCGTCCCCGGGCAGCTGGGCCGCAGTCCCGACCCGACCATCGCCACCCTCCAGGGCGGGAAGGCCCGCAGCTACCGCGGCGAACTCTCCGGCCGGCTGCTGCTCACCCCCGAGTCCGACGCGGCCCTGCCCGCGCTGCGGGTCCCCGTCTTCGCCGCCCCCCGGCCCGCCTCCGACCTCAGCGCCGCCGCCCCGGTCCGCACCCCCCGCTCAGGCGCGCTCGTCGCCCTCGGCGGCACCCGGGCGCCCGCCGAACAGCCCGGCCTGCTCAGCGCCTTCGCCCTCGGCGGCGAAGGGGCCCGGTGGCCCGACTGCCCGCCCGGCAGCGGCGCCGCCGTCGGCCCGGGCGCGGGCATCGTCCCCGAGGACGGCGAACCGCAGAAGCCGGAGGACGTCTGCGTCGAACGCCCGGGCGACCGGGCCGCCAACCTGCGCGCCGCGGGCGCCGCCTCGGACACGCCCGCCGTCGGCGACGGGCAGGGCACGCTCTACCTCGCCGCCCAGTTCTGGGCGCCCGCCACCACGCCGGTCGGCGTCTTCGCCGTCCGGGCCTCGCTCGACACCGACGGGGACGGCAGCACGGACGCCTTCGTCAAGGCCGACCGGCAGCGCGGCAGCGACGTCCTGGTCGCCCGTACCGTGGACGCCCGGACCGGCGCCGAGCTGGACGTCCAGCCGCTCAACGCCCGCTGGGGCGACACCGACACCGCGCTGCTCGACAGCGACGTGCTGGTACTCCCGGTCCGACTGAGCGCCCTCCCCGGCGTGAAGGCGGGCCACAGCACCGTCCGCTACGGGCTCTGGACCGGCGCCGCCACCGCGGGCAAGCCCGACCCGGCCGAGGCGTTCTCCGCCATCGGCCTGCGCGGCACCCGGCCCACCCTCGCCGTCGACGTCCTGCACCCTGCCGTCGACGTCCGGACCGGTCCCGGCGGCCCCGCGGCGATGGCGGCGCCGCTGCCGCCCGGCACCGTGCTCGACGTCCGCCGGGCCGACGGGGACACGTCGCGCCTGCTGCTCCTGCACCACTTCAACCGCGACGGCCTCCGCGGGCAGATCCTGAACCTGCCCTGACACCGCGCCCCGCACCCGGAGCCGCCGCCTCGCAGAGGGCGGCGGCTCCGTCGTGTACCGGGCCCGCCGGCCGCGCGGCCGGGCGGTTCACAGGCCCCACGTGCCTCCCGGCGGCCGCCACTCCTCCCGCCACTCCCGCTCGGCCGCCGCCCGGCGGACGCGGCGCGGAGTCCGGGTGGGGCGGTGGCGCAGGCGGCCGAAGACGGCGGTCAGGACGGTGACGGCGGCGGAGGCGAGCGCGAAGGTCTCGCCCTCGGTGAGGCCGGGCGGACGGAAGGAGCAGACGACCCGGTCGGCGCCCCGGTCGAGCGGGACACCGATCATGCCCAGGACGGACCGCGGCGCGGTGTACGGGCCGCCGCCGGCCGAGCAGGTCCACCCGGTGGTGGCCGGGACGGAGAGCAGGGCGGTTCCGGTGCTGCCCGCGGGGAGGACGGCGCTGAGGCCGTGCCCGCCCGCGGTGACCCGCGTCGCGCCGGTGGCGGTGAGCCGGGTGACGGCCGCGTCCAGGGCGCCGGGCCGGAGGCAGCCGATCGGCCGGGCCGGGACCTGGGTGACGGTGTCCGCGTGCAGCACCACCCGGACGACGCCGTCGGCGGGCACCGGCCCCAGCAGGTGCACGGGCACCGCCGTGGTCGGCTGGACGCCGTCACTGCGGTAGGTGGTGCCGAGGCCGCTCACCGTGCCGTTGAACCAGACCCCGTGGAAGTACGCGGTGGCGCCCGGCGTGCAGAGCGCGGTGAAGGCGGTCCCGACCGTGCCCTCCGGGGTGGCGGGGACGGACCACCCGCTGCTGCCGTGCGCGGTGGGCGCCGGGCCGGCGGCCGGGACGGGCACGGGTACGTCGTAGACCTGCCCGCCGAGCAGCGACTCCTGCCGGGACCAGACCGAGGTGGTGTCGACGGCCGATCCCGGCGGCAGGACGGTGACCAGCGGGGGAGCGGGCGCCCGGACGACGGTGAAGCCGTCCGGCGGGGGCCCGTCGGCGAGGTGGGTGTGCACGCCGAACAGCGCCTGCCCGACCGGATCGGTGACGCTCGCGGTCTGCCGTCCGCCCGCCGTCCAGCCCGCGCCGAGGTCGTGCAGGAGCAGGGCGGTGACCGTGGGCAGGTAGCCGCTGGAGTAGCCGCCGCCCTGGCCGTCGAGCAGCAGCGGGTCGTTCGGGGTGAAGGCGTGCGGACCGGGGTCGGTGCGCACGCGCGGCCAGTCGGCGGCCTGCCGCATCGCCGCGTGCCCGGCCCGGACGGAAGCCCCGGAGGCGGTGCCGGTGGCCGGCGTGCCCAGCGCCGCGTACGAGGACCAGACCGCGCCGCCCAGGACGGCGCACCCGAGCACCGCCGTCGCCGCCGCGCCCGCCCGCCGGTCGGTGTGCCGGTGCTCCAGCGTCCACAGGGCGGCGAGCAGGACGGCGCCGCCGGCCACCAGCAGCACCCAGGTGGACGCCCGCACCGAGCGCTGGCCCGCCGCGACGGCGGTCACCACCAGCACCACCGCGGCCCCGCCGAGCAGGGTCACGGTGTCCGGCCGGTGCGCCAGCGAGACCCAGCCGGCCAGCACCAGCAGGCCGCTGAGCACGAAGGCGACGCGGTAGGGGCCTCCGGCCGGGATCGCCAGGCCGTGCCAGACCAGCACCGTCGGCGTCCAGACGAAGCTGAGCACCACGAGCACCAGCAGCCCGCACCAGGCGATCCGCTCGCGGGCCCGCACCCGTCGGTTGAACGGCAGCCCGGCCACCAGCAGGAGGCCGAACAGGCCGATCGAGACGTCCGGGACGGGCGGGCCGCCGTGGGCGCCGGGCAGCAGCTGGGCCAGGTGCCCGCCGAGCCCGGACGGGCCGAGCGGCTGCACCGGGGACTCCGGCTGGGCCTCCTGCGCGGCCCGGACGGCGACGAACAGGACGGGCGCGGCGAGCAGCACCCCGGCGGTGGCCATGGTGACGGCCCGCCCGGTCACCCGGACGAGCGTCCTGAACGGCCGGCGGACGGAGGGCAGCCGGACGGCGAGCACCAGTCCGGCCGTGATGGTGGCCATCGCGGCGGTGTAGAGGTTGCCCCACCAGGCGAGCGCGACGCAGAGGGTGCCGGACAGCCAGCGCCGCTCGTGCAGGCACCAGTCGCCGGCCACGACCAGCAGCGGCAGCGAGACCAGGCCCCAGAGCCACATCGGGGCCGTCCCGCCGACGGTCGGCACCCAGGCGCAGAGCCCGTAGCCGAGGGCGGCGAGCGCCCGCAGCCAGTGCGGTCCCGGGTGCAGCCGGCCCAGCGCGTGGGTCATCAGTCCGGTGCCGAGCCCGATGCTGGACAGGGCCACCAGGAACACCGCCAACTGACCCTGGTCGCGCGGCAGCAGGACGGTGGGCCAGGAGAACGGGTTCATCAGGTAGGCGAAGAAGTCGGCGAGGAACGGCGCGCCGTAGCCGCTGTTCCAGTTGAACAGCAGGTCGCCGGGGGCGTCGCCGCGCACCATGTCCCAGAGGTGGGCGTGGAACGGCACCGCCGTGTCCGCCGCCCCCGGCGGCCACTGCCCCCGCAGCCCGGCCGCGAGGGCGTACGCGGCCATCCCCGCGGCCCCCGCCGCCCCGCAGACCCGCGCCTCCCGCCACCGCTCGGCCATGGTGATCTGCCCCGTTCTGCGAGGAATGCCGGATCGGATGCCCGCGAGCATAAGCGCGCCCCCGGCGCGGGGGCCGACTACACGCGCTCCCTCGTGGGAGGGACGTGCGGGAGGATCTGCCGAGTAGCCTGAAATGGTCCGTCAGGGTGGCTGCATGGGAGGAATCATGAGCACCGAGCCGTACCCCGACTGGCTCCGCCCTCCGGTCGGCGGCTACACCGCCGAGGACGTCCTGCTGGCCGTGGAGGTCGTGTCCGAGGAGTCCGAGGAGCGCGACCGGCAGGTGAAGCCGCGGAAGTACGCCGCCGCCGGCATCCCGCACTTCTGGCGGGTCGAGGGTGACGAGGAGGGGCGCCCGGTCGTCCACACCTACGAGCTCGACCCGGCCACCCAGTCCTACGGCCTGACCGGCATCCACCACAAGCAGCTGAAGCTCGAACGCCCGTTCCCGGTCGACATCGACCTGACCTGACCGTTCGTCCGGATAGTGGACACGAGGTGTCAGCCTCTGGGACACCGGAGTAGGGTCCGACCATGTCTCGCACCATTCGTCTCGCAGTTGTCCCCGGTGACGGCATCGGCCAGGAAGTGGTGGCCGAAGGCCTCAAGGTCCTTGGCGCCGCGCTGCCCGCCGACGTGAAGCTGGAGACCACCGAGTACGATCTCGGCGCCCGGCGCTACCACCGCACCGGCGAGACGCTGCCGGACAGCGTGCTGGCGGAGCTGAAGGCCCACGACGCGATCCTGCTCGGCGCCATCGGAGACCCGAGCGTGCCCTCCGGCGTGCTGGAGCGCGGGCTGCTGCTGAAGCTGCGGTTCGCCTTCGACCACCACATCAACCTCCGCCCGGGCCGTCTCTTCCCCGGCGTGAAGTCCCCGCTGGCCGGCGAGCCGGACATCGACTTCGTGGTCGTCCGCGAGGGCACCGAGGGCCCGTACGTCGGCAACGGCGGCACGCTGCGCACCGGGACCGAGCACGAGGTGGCCACCGAGGTCAGCCTCAACACCGCCTACGGCATCGAGCGGGTCGTCCGGGACGCCTACCGCCGGGCCCAGGCGCGTCCGCGCAAGAAGCTCACGCTCGTCCACAAGAACAACGTGCTGGTGCACGCCGGTCACCTGTGGACGCGGATCTTCGAGCAGGTCGGCCGGGAGTTCCCCGAGGTCACCACCGACTACCTGCACGTCGACGCGGCGACCATCTTCTTCGTCACCCAGCCCGAGCGGTTCGACGTGATCGTCACCGACAACCTGTTCGGCGACATCCTGACCGACCTGGCCGCCGCCGTCACCGGTGGCATCGGCCTGGCGGCCAGCGGCAACATCAACCCGAGCGGCGACTTCCCGTCGATGTTCGAGCCCGTGCACGGCTCGGCGCCGGACATCGCGGGCCAGGGCAAGGCCGACCCGACCGCCACCGTGCTCTCGGTCGCCATGCTGCTGGACCACCTCGGCTTCGCCGCCGAGGCCGCCAAGGTCGAGGCCGCGGTCGCCGCGGACCTGGCCGAGCGCACGGGCACCCGGACGACCTCGCAGGTCGGCGACGCGCTCACCGCCCGAGTATCCGGCTGAGCGGCCGGAACCGAGAAGCGGTATCCGGCCGAGCGGCCGGAACCGGTACAACGTGTTCCGGCCCGACGGGCCGGACCGCATAACCACAGCTTGCAGCTCCCCAAGGAGCCCGCGACTGTTCGGCACGGCCCTCTGGATGCGAGTATCGACAGTGGGCCGTGCCGTCGTGCGTTCGTTCGCCGAAACGAATCCCGGCGGAGGCGGCCCGGACCAACCCCACGGTGAAGGACATACAGCCATGAGCACGCCCACCCAGGCGCCCATCACGTTCGACCTCAAGCCCTCCGCCCAGCCGCTGTCCGACGCGGAGCGCGAGGCCCGGCTGACCAACCCCGGCTTCGGACGCGTCTTCACCGACCACATGGTCACCATCCGTTGGACCGAGGGCCGGGGCTGGCACGACGCCCAGCTGACGCCGTACGCGCCGCTGGAGATCGACCCGGCGAACATGACGCTCCACTACGGCCAGGCGATCTTCGAGGGCCTCAAGGCCTACCGCCAGGCCGACGGCTCGATCTCCACCTTCCGCCCGGAGGCCAACGCCACCCGCTTCCAGGCCTCCGCCCGCCGCCTGGCGATGCCGGAGCTGCCGGTCGAGGCCTTCGTCGAGGCGGTCGAGCTGCTGGTCCAGCAGGAGCAGGCCTGGGTCCCGAACGAGCCGGAGCAGAGCCTCTACCTGCGCCCGTTCATGTTCGCGACCGAGGTCGGCCTGGGCGTCCGCCCGGCCAACTCCTACCTCTTCATGATCATCGCCTCGCCGGCCGGCGCCTACTTCCCCGGTGGCGTCAAGCCGGTCTCGGTCTGGCTCTCCGAGGACTACGTCCGCGCCGCGCCGGGCGGCACCGGTGCCGCCAAGTGCGCCGGCAACTACGCCGCGTCCCTGGTCGCCCAGGCCGAGGCCGCCGCCAAGGGCTGCGACCAGGTCGTCTGGCTCGACGCCGCCGAGCACCGGTGGATCGAGGAGATGGGCGGCATGAACCTGTACTTCGTCTTCGGCGAGGGCAAGGACGCGAAGATCGTCACCCCCGAGCTCTCCGGCGCGCTGCTGCCCGGCATCACCCGCGACTCGCTGCTCCAGCTCGCCGCCGACCTCGGCTACGCCGTCGAGGAGCGGAAGATCTCCACCGAGGAGTGGAAGCAGGGCAACGCCGACGGCACCCTCACCGAGGTCTTCGCCTGCGGCACCGCCGCCGTGATCACCCCGGTCGGCTCGGTCAAGTCGGCCGGCGGCGACTGGACGGTCGGCACCGGCGAGCCCGGCCCGATCACCATGGAGCTGCGCAGGTCCCTGCTCGCCATCCAGGGCGGCCAGGCCCCCGACACGCACGGCTGGCTGCACAAGATCGTCTGACGGCGCGAGCACCGCGGCCGGGGGGGGCCCGCGCCGCGGGGGGGCGGCCCCCCCCCCCACCAGAGGGGGACCCCCGAAAGGACG
>NZ_JBHJUK010000064.1:0-47252 GCF_042266225.1 Kitasatospora sp. NPDC056181 | reverse complement strand
GGCGGGGGGGGGGCGGGGGGGGGCGCCGGGGCCCCCCGGCCGGCCGGGGGGGGGGGGGGCCGGGCGCGGCCCCCCCCCCCCCCCGGCCCGGGTCCGCCGGCCAGCAGGCAGCTGAGCCGGCTGCGGCGGCCGCCGCCGGAGACCAGGGCGGCGAGGGCGGCCAGTGAGGACGGGCTCGGATCCACCACCGGTACCGGCAGTGGCCGGCCGACCGGGTCCGCCAGGTCGCCGGCGTCGGCCCGCAGCCGCCGGTGGGAGCGCCCGCGCGGGCGGGTGGCGGCGGCCTCCCAGCGGGCGTTGGGGGCGGCCGGACCGGTGGCGCGCAGCCAGAGCGGGGTGGGACGGACGGCGCCGCGGGACCAGAGGCGTTCGGGCAGCACGTTGAGCACGGCGACCGAGCCGTGGCGGCCCCACCCGCGCAGCACCGCGTCCAGGGCCGGCCCGCCCCAGCCTCCGCCGACGGTGTCGGTGACCACCAGGACCAGGCGGCGGCCGGAGGGGTCGGCGATCTCCTGCGGCCGGCGGGGCGCCCCGCCGGGGCGGGCCGCGAGGCCGGGGAGTCCACCCGCTTCGGTGCCGCCGAGGTACCAGGTGCGGACGTCCCGGAAGACACCGGTCTGGGCGATCACCCTGCGCAGCTCGGCGACCAGGTCGTGCCAGAGGGCCATCGAGCGGTGGGTGTCGATGACCAGGGCGAGGTCGAGCCAGCGGCCGGGGGTGGGGCGCAGGACGGGCACCAGGAGCCGCTGCTCGACGCCCGCGCTGACGGTGGCCTCCTCGTCCAGCTCGGTCTCACTGCGGCTGTGGGCCAGGGTGCGGCGACCGAGCGGGCGCAGGGCACGCATGACGGCGAGCGGGTCGGCGAGGGCGGCGGCGCGGGCGACCCGGACGAGGTCGCCGCGGCGGGTGTCCGGGGCCGGCTCGGTGCTGCCGGGGGCGGCCAGGTCGGCGGTGGCGTAGTGCTGTTCGAGCCTGCCGCCGGTGGAGCCGGGGGCGGGGTCCGGGTCCGGGTCGTCGGCTGCGTCGGGGCCTGGGGGTGGGTCGGCCTCGGGGGCGGCCGGGTGCTCGGGCTGCTGCGGCCGCTCGCGGGAGGCTCCGCCGAGGCAGCCGGCCAGCCAGAGGATGTCCGCCAGCTCCTCCGCGCCGAGGCCGGCCGCGGAGGCGGCGTCGGCCTCGGCAAGGGCGCGCAGCAACCGGTCCGTCACGGCGAGGCCGGTCCGGTGAGCTTCTGCAGGACGGTGTGCAGGAAGGCCTCGCGTTCGGTGTCGTCCGACCAGGCGCCGCTGAGCCGGAGCTGGACGGCGTTGAGGAGCTGGTCGGTGGCGAGGTCGCCCTCGGCCCGCCGCTCGTCGAAGGCGTGGATCAGTCCGAGAACGAGGTCGCGGCGCCGGTCGTCGAGGTCGGCGGGGAGGCGGAGCCGCTGTCTGACGATCTGTTCGAGCCGGGCCGGGCCGGGCGGCTGGACGTGCAGGCGGATGCAGCGGCGGAGGAAGGGCGGCGGGAAGTCGCGCTCGTTGTTGCTGGTGAGGACGACGATCGGGAAGGCCCGGCACTGGACGCGGCCCCGGTCGACGGCGACGGTGGCGTCCTGGGCCTCCGGGACGTCCGGGGCGTCGTGGCTGGCCTCGGCCTCGCGGGTGCCCGGGGTGTCGTCGGTGCCGATCCGCACGCGCGGTTCGCGGGCGGCGATCCGGGCGAGCTCCGGAATCTCGAAGCCGCCGTCCTCGAAGACGGTGAGCAGGTCGCCGGGCAGGTCGATGTCGCTCTTGTCGATCTCGTCCACGAGCAGGACGCGAGGGCGGTCCTGCGGGATCAGCGCGGTGCCCAGCGGGCCGAGCCGCAGGTAGGGGGCGATCGATCGGTCGGGTGCCGAAGTGACCGGTGGACCACCGTGCAGTTGCTGGAGGTTGGCGTCGTGCAGGCGGCTGATCGCGTCGTAGCGGTAGAGCCCGTCGCGCAGGGTGCTGCGGCTGGTGACCGGCCAGTGCAGGACCGGGCCGAGGCCCAGGTCGGTGGCGATGCTGTAGGCGAGGGTGGACTTGCCGACGCCCGGCTTGCCGGTGACGAGCAGCGGGCGGCTCAGGAGGAGGGCGGTGTTGACGGCGTCGATCTCGGTCTCGTCGGCGACGTAGCCGGTGCCGCGCCGGGTGGTGCGCTCCCAGGCGTGTCCGGAGGGGCCGGGCGCCCGGTACTGCGGGTCCGGCGTGCCGTCGAAGTCGCGCCAGGGCGGCTGCTTGCCGGCCAGCCGGGCCAGCCGGTCGCCCGGGGTGCCCTCGCCCTGGTAGATCCACCAGTCCTTCATGTGCTGCTTCCTTCCCTTCCAGGCCGGAGGGCGATCCCCCGTCAGGACAGTGATCTGGTCCGGGGCCGGTGCTCGGGGTCGTCCCAGAGCAGTCCCAGGCGCGGGCCGGCCGGGCAGCCCGCGCACCCGCCCGGGGCGGCTGCGATGCGTAACAGCCTTACAGTGTCGGGCAGTCGGTCGAGGTCGAGGCCGGGGTCGGGGTCGGGGCCGCGGGCGGGGTCGGTGCCAGGGCTGGGGCCGGGGCCGCGGAAGGGGTCGCCGGCCCGATCGGTCGCGGGGCCGGCACGGGAGGCGAGCAGGGCGGCGAGGCCGTCGGGCCGGGTGCAGCAGTCCGTCGTCGGGCCGGGCCGCACCCATACCGCGATCGGCAGGCCGGCATCCAGGACCGTCTCCAGCCGGTCGGCCGGCGGTGCGGGGTGCCGGTCGAGGAGGGCGCAGACCGGGTGGTCCTCGGCGCCGAGCCGGTCGGCCAGGCCGGGGTCGGGCGGGGTGTCCCCGGCGAGCGTGCGGACCGCGTCCGGGTGGCGGCCGCCGTGCTCGCGGTACCAGGCCCACTTGCGCCGCCACCGGTGGCCGGACTGGTGGGTGCGCTCGTCCGGGCAGCGCACCAGCACCTCGTACTCGGCGCCGAGTTCGGCCGTGCGGCGGGCGCGGATGGGCAGCGGCCAGCGCTCGAACTCCTCGTCGAGCAGCGGTTCGGGGACGTGGAACTCGATCCGCCGCAGCTCGGGGCCGACGGCGGCGCCGAACACCTGCCGGGCCAGCTCCTCCCGCACCGCGGCCAGGGTGATCGGGCGGGCGGACTCCCAGAGCGCCTCGAAGCCCCGCCGGTGCAGCCACATCCGGACCAGGTAGGCGTCCTCGTCACTGGACTCGGTGAGCTGGACGTGCAGTTCGGTGCGGCCGTCCCGCTCGCGCGCCGGGGGCACGGGGACGGCGTCGGCGCCGAGCCTTCGGCCGGTGCGCCGGACCCAGTCGACCAGCCGGTCGGCCCGGTCCCGGTCGTCCTCGCGGGCGGCGAGGTAGCGGACGAAGGCCAGTGGGAGCGGGAGGCGGCGGGAACCGGCGCCGAGCCGGTGGTCGAGGTCGCGCACCACGGCCATCGGCTCGGCGGCGGGCAGCACGGGCCCGGGCGGGGCGCAGCCGGCCGCCTCGAAGGCCCACCGGTAGGCGCGGTAGGCGTCCGGCGGCAGGCCGGGACCGGGGAAGAGGCCGTCCAGCTCGGCCCAGGCCTGGTCGTCGAGCCTGGGCGCGCCGGGCTGCTCCGGCGGCCAGCCGTCGTCGGTGAGCGGGTTGCCGTCCCAGCCGCTGATGCGCCACTGGATCTGCTGCCAGGCCTGGCCGCGGTCGGCGAGTGCGGCGAGGTCGGCGTGGACCTCGCGCGCGATGTCGGGCAGGCGGCGCAGGTTCTCGTCCAGGCTGCGACTGTCCAGCCGGGCGAGCAGGGTGTCCGTGAGCCGGCCGGCGCCGCCGATGTTCTGGGCGGGCAGTCCGGGCCGGGTGGCGTAGAGGACGAAGGTGCTGCGGCTGCGCACCAGCGTGCCCTCGCCGTATTCGACCCGGCCGAAGGTGGGGACGGCCCCGGTGCGGACGTCGAGGCGGCAGGCGTCGCCGATCGAGACCACCCGGCGGAACCGCCGGTTGACCTTGTTGGAGCTCCAGAACCGGAGGGCGGAGTCGAGGTCGAGGTGACGGATCGGCGGGGCGGAGGCGTCGGCGAACGGCAGCAGCAACTGGTCGTGGTCGCCCGCGAAGCCGTGACCGGCCCAGTAGATGAGGAGCAGGTCGCCGTCGCACTTGGGCAGTTCGCGCAGCAGCGCGTCCTCGATCTCGTTGCCGGTGGCGGGGCGGTGGGCGGGCAGTCCGGGCGGGGCCGCGAGCGCGGCGGGCGCGGCGCCGGCGGCTGCGGCTGCGGGCGGCTGCGCGACAGCGGTCGGCGCTCCGCCGGGCGGCGCGACGACGGGGGCCACGACGGGTGCGGGCAGCGGGGAGAGGAAGAGCCTGACGTTGGCGGCGGGCACGCCGGCCGGGCCGGTCAGCCACTCGGCGATGCGGACGGCGTCCCGGGCGGGGCCGCGGAGGTCCCAGTCGGCGCCCACCCCGTACGACTCGATGCCGACGACCAGGGCGAAGACGCGTTCGGGCGCGAGGTACTGGGCGTCGTCGACCACGAGGTGTCTCACCCGGCGGCCCCGGCGGCCGGCACCACGGGCGCGTCCCCGGCCAGTGCCGCGGCGATCCGGTCGTAGAAGGCGGGGAGCTTGAAGTAGGCGCTGTGGCAGTACGGGAACGGCTGGCGGCTGCTCACCTCGTGGTCGGTGACGCGCGGGTCGCCGGGGAAGACGGGCCCGGCCCGGTAGCCGAGGACGTCCCCGGGGTCGTAGACGTTCAGCCAGTCCGGGAACCCGGCCGGCAGGGCCGCGCCCGGTTCCAGACCGCTGAGCGCGCCGAGTTCGTGCAGGAACGGCGCCTGCGAGCCGACGGTGACCAGCAGTCGGACCCCGGCCGGGGGCTCACGGCGGGCGGCGGCGAGGGCCAGGCAGTCGACCAGGGCGATGCCGCCGAGGCTGTGACCGATCAGTACGGTCGGGCCGGGTGCGGCGGCGATCCGTTCGGCCAGGAACGCCCGGAGCGGGCCGCCGCGCGCCTGGTAGCGGAGGATGTCGCCGAGTGCGGGGGTGGCGCCGACGGTCAGGGCGCCGCGGTGGCGGTCCAGCATCCGCTGGCCGCCGATCCGCATGCTGAGCCTGCCGAGCACCCCGGCCGCCCGGCCGAGCGGCCCACGGGCGGCGCCACCGAGGCGGTCGCCGAGGAGTTCGACCAGACGGTCACGCTCGTCGGCGGTGCAGAGCGCCTCGGGGCCGGCCGCGGTGAGGAGTTCGGCGGTCAGCGCGCGGGCGGCGAGGGCGATCAGCTCGGCGCCGGCCACCGGGTCCACGGCGCGGTCGCAGGCTTCGGTGAACTCCTCGGCCCCGGCCAGCCGGTCGAGGGCGGCCGGCAGGTGCGGGCCGAGCCCGGTGGCGGCCAACAGGGCGTCCAGCTCGGCGTCTTCGGCCGTGGGGCCGTCCGCACCGGGGGGCGCGAGTACCGCCAGTTTGCCGGCGACGGTCTCGCCGGGCGTCCGGACCCCGGGGGCGCCGAAGCCCTCGTCCTCGACGGGCAGTCGGGCGAGCACCCGCAGCTCGCAGAGCGGGTCGACCAGCAGCAGCGCCCAGCCGCCGTCCGCCCAGCCGCCGTCCGCCCAGCCGCCGTCCGCCCCGCCGCCGTCCGCCCCGCCGCCGTCCGCCCGGCCGACCGAAGCCCCCGGCCGTGCCGCGGCCGTCTGGGCCGGCAGGAACACCGGCGCCGGCCCCGGACGGCCGGCGAACCCCGGGATCGAGGCGCCGCCCGCGGCCAGTGTGGCGCCGTGGTCGTCGCCCCAGTAGCAGGGCGCCACCTCGGCGTCCGGGAACCGGGCCGTCAACTCCCGGGCGACCAGCTCGAACAGCGGGTCGTAGCCCGCGCGTCGCACGCCGGTGCCGTGCACGAAAAGGAATCGCATGCCGCCCCCACGCCCTCCGCCGAGTCCGCGGACTCCCCGAGCCCCGGATGCTCCGGTCAGCACCCTAGCGCCGCACTTCGGCGCGCGGCAGCGGTCCGCCGCAAATCAGCGCGCGGCGGGGGCGGCACCACCGGACAGCTCGCTCGGAAAGGGGCTCCGTGGCAGGCTTTCTGACGCTCCGACAGGACCGCTCCGCCTTGCCTCTCCGGCACCGGGGAGGGCGCCGGCCGAGGCGCCGGCCGAGGCGGCGAGGAGCAGCGGGGAGACGCTGCGATCTGACGCACCATCGACTGTCAGTCCCCCTTGCTACAGTCGCGAGCGTTCGACAAACGGTTACACACCATGGGGGGCCTGAATGAACGAGGAACTGCGGCGGTTCGGCGTCGAGGCGTACGACCGCTGGACGGCGATGTGGAACGGCGACACGGGCCTGGCGGCGGAGATCATGGCCCCTGAGTTCACCCTGCGCTACGCCCAGGCGAACACCGAGCCCTTCGACGAGGCCCGCACCCCCGACCAGCTCGCCGAGCTCGTCGCCGGATGGCACCGGTACCGGTCCGGGATCAAGTTCGAGGCCCAGGGGACGGCGGTGGTCGACCTCACGCTGGTCGACGGCCGTCCGTCCGGGCTGGTCGCCCGCCCCTACCTCGCCACCTTCGCGGACGACCAGGGCAGGCCGGTGGCCCGCAGCGGGACGGACACCCTGCGGATCACCGCCGGCCTGATCAGCGAGGTCTGGTCGGTCTCCTCGGGCGCCGCCGGGCGGACGTTCTACCGCTGACGCACCGGGGCCCGGTCGCCTTCCCGCGGCCGGGCCCCCCGCCGTGACGGCGGTCAGTACCGCAGCGCCGCGGCGATCCGGCCGTGGGCGGCGAGCTCCCCGGCGGGGACGAACTGCACGGTGGCTCCGGTGTCCAGCGCCCGCTCGACGATCTCGTCCACCATGTCCTCGCGGACGTCCGGCTCGCCGGCGGGGGCGGGCACCAGGTGGTTGTCCGTCACCTTGACGGGCTCCCAGTAGTCCTCCTCCACCGCCAGCACGGCGACCCGGCCCTCGGTGACGTTCTGCCAGACCTCGTCCATGCCGCTGGCCAGCGCCCTGACGCCGAGCGACTGGTCGAGCCGCCGGTGCAGTTCGGCGACGGCCTGCCGTGCCTGCTGCTCGACCGTGGGCCGGGCGGCCTCGACGACGACGGCGGGCGCCGCGTGGCCGAGGCCGCCCCGCGGCACCTGGGCGGCGGCGCGCTTGACCGCGGTGCCGACCTCGCCCAGCAGGGAGAGCGCGGCGGCCTCACCGAGCACGTAGAGCGGGCGCGGGTCGGCGTCCAGCACGGCGCCGAGCGCGGTGTCCGCCTCGCGCAGGAAGCGCCGGGTCTCCTCGTCGCGGAACGTGCTGGGCACGTCGCCGATCCGCTCCTTGCGCTCCACGTCCCAGTCCGGGCCGACGTGGTCCAGCGGGAAGCCGCCCGCCGTGTGCTCCGCCAGCCTCGCCCCGGTACCACCGAACAGGGCGACCCGGTCGGCGGCGACCGTCAGCACCCAGTGGGGCGCACTGGCGGTGTAGGCGGAGACCAGATTGCGGGTCAGGAAGGTCTCTGAGAACACCACCCGGGCCGGCACGGTGCGCGGCAGCGACCAGACCTGGTGCTCACCGGGCGCCGCGAAGATCACCAGACCGTCCTCGGCGTGCACCAGGTCGACCTCCCGCAGGGCCAGGTCCAGCTGCCCCACCACGTCCAGCCGGTCGGCCCGGGAGAGCGCCTCGTCCGCGTGCAGCCGGTTCTTGGCCTCCGCGATCAGGTTGCGCAGGCGCACCGGGTCCTGGGTCTTGTCGGG
Organism: Kitasatospora sp. NPDC056181; assembly: GCF_042266225.1. Classification (NCBI taxonomy): domain Bacteria; kingdom Bacillati; phylum Actinomycetota; class Actinomycetes; order Kitasatosporales; family Streptomycetaceae; genus Kitasatospora; species Kitasatospora sp. NPDC056181. Next base: position 39,573 of record NZ_JBHJUK010000064.1, on the reverse strand, counting down.
CTCGCTGCGGTGGGTCGGCAACAGGACGGAGACGGCCGGGTAGCGCCGGGGGCGGCGCAGCTCGACGAGGACGGCTGGCGTGAGCTCCGCTGTGTGCATCGGATGCCCTTCTTGTCGCGGTTGGCGTGGGCGCAGTCGGAATGTTCGGCTTTGCCGGATTCCCCCCAACCCCTCCCCATCCCACCGCCCTCCTAAGCCGCCCGTCACCGGGAACCCCGCTCTCCGTCCGCGGCCTGTCCGGGCCCCGTGGACGACCCGTCCACCCCGTCCACCCCGTCCACCCGTCTGTCCACCGCACGTCCACGCGCACGTCCACCGGCCCGGATCCGGCCCGTAACCCGTGCGGCGGAGCGTCGTTGGACAGCGCATGAAGAAGCGCAGCATGCTCGCCGTCGCCTCGCTCGCCGTGGGTGTCGTGGCCTCCCTGACCGCTCCCAGTGCGCACGCGAGTGCGGTCGGCGGGCAGGGTGACCTGACCGGCCCGCTCCAGCAGGGCGGGGCGCTCACCACGGCACCGGCCGCCGTCCAGGGGCAGGTCGGGGACGCCGGCGGCGTGACGGGTGACGCGACGGGCTATGTGACGGGCCAGGCGAACGGCCTGGTCGGGCTGCCCGCCGTCTGACCGCCCGCGGCCTCGCCCGACCCCGCCTGGTTCCGTCTGACCGCCCGTGACCACCCTTGACCGCTCGGGGGCAGGCGGCTGTCGGCTCCCGGCCGGACACGGTCGGCCGGGAGCGCCCGCCCCGGCACGGCTCAGCCGAGTGGGGCGCCGAGGTCCTGGGTCCAGTAGAGGCCCGCGGGCCCGGTCGCGACGCCGACACCGACGTCCTTGAAGGCGCAGTCCAGCATGTTGGACTGGTGGATCCCGCCGTCCATCCAGCGGGAGAACACGGTGGCGGGGGCGCTCGTCCCCCGGTCGAGGTTCTCGCCCCACTGCGACCAGCGGTAGCCGGCGGCGGTCAGCCGGGCGTCGGCGCGGGCGCCGTCCGGGTTGACGTGGTCGAAGAAGTTGCGGGCCACCATGTCGTCCGCGTGCTTCTGGGCCGCCGCGTGCAGCTTCGGATCGATCCGCAGCGGGCCACAACCGGCCTTGGCGCGTTCGGCGTTGACCAGGTCCACCAGCTGGCGCTCCGGGCCGGGCGGGGTGGCCGTCGGACGGGCTGCGGTCGGTGACGGCGTGGGGGTGGCGGTGGCGGGCGGCTCGGTGGGCAGCGGCGCCGCCGTCGCGCTCGCGGTCACCGGAGGCGTGGGGACCGCGGACGGCTCCGGGGCGGGCGGCACGGGTATCGCGGCGGCCGGGGCTATGTCGGGCGCGGCGGCGGCCGGGGCGGTCGGTTCGGGCCCGGCCGGTTCGGGCTGCGGGTGGTGCGGCCAGACCAGGGCAAGGGTCGCGACGGCGAGCACCGTGGCCGTGCCGCCGGCCACGGCCGCCTTCCCCCGGGTGAGGGCGCTCCACGGACCGCTCCCGCCCCCGGTGGGGTCGGCCGGAGTGCCGGCGGCGCCGTGCGCCGCTCCGCCGTTGCCGGCGCCGCTGGCACCGCCGTCGGTGGCACCAGCGTGCGCGGCACCTCCGTGCGCGGCACCTCCGTGCGCGGCACCTCCGTGCGCGGCACCACCGTCGGCGCCTCCGCCCGTGGCACTGCCCGGCGTCGCCGTGGCGGCCGTGGCCTGGAACGACAACGCCACCGGCGAGTCCAGCGGAATCGGCACCAGGGCCAGGCCGGCCAGCAGTCCCTCGGCGGGGAAGAGGTCACGGCCGAGCCCGTCGCAGGCGGCGCAGCTGCGGATGTGCCGGGCGATGCGCTTGCGCCAGACCGAGTTCGGGGTGCCGTCCCAGCCCGTCGTCACCTCGGCCAGCTCCGGGCAGCGCGGGTAGGCCGTGAGCGCCCGGACGACGACCCGGCCGGCCTCCAGCTGCTTCTTCATCCGCTGCACCCGGACCGCCGTGTGCTGCGGGGACAGGTCGAGCGCCTCGGCCAGCTCGGCCCGGGTGAGGTCCCCGCAGGCCTCAAGCCACCAGAGGGAGAGCAGCTCGCGGTCGTCCGGGTCCAGCCAACGGGTCGCCTCGGCCACCTCGCGCCGCTGCCCGGAGAGTCCGAGGCGCAGGATGGTGAGGTCGGTGAAGTCGGCCCTGGGGTCGGCCAGCTCCCACGCCTCGTCGAGGCCGCCGACGGTGCTCTGCTGCTGGCCGGTGCAGCGGCGGCGGACCTGGTTCATGGTGATCGCGACCAGCCAGGAGCGGAACGACTCCGGGTCGCGCAGCCCGTCCAGGCCGTCCAGCGCACGGATCATCGTCTCCTGCGCGACGTCGTCCACGTCGGCATGGCCGTTCAACGCGCGCCCGGCCACGTTGTACACCAGCGGCAGCCAGGTGGCGACCAGCGCCTCCTGGGCCTGCCGGTCGCCAGCCTGAGCCGCCAGCACCAGGGTCGTCCCGGTCCGGTTCTGCACGTCAACGTTCATGGGTCCGCACTCCGTCTTGCCGTCATCCGTCCGCCGCTGCCTCCTCGGAGACCTCGGCGAAGTGCTCAGATAACAACAATTCGCGCGGATTCGGAAAACGGGGCTCGGGGACGCCTCCCGGCGGGGGTTCGGCCGGACCGTCCGGCGGGGTCGGCCGAGGGGCCGGCCCGGGGTTGTGACGTGGTCCCGGCACGGGGTTGTGACGAGGTCTCGGCGGGGTCGGCCCGGGGTGCCGGTGGTTCCGGCCGGGCCCGGCGGGTCAGGACGGCGAGGCGAACACCTGCGTCCACCAGGGGCCGCCGGAGCCGGTCTTCACGCCGACGCCGATCTGCTTGAACGAGCAGTTGAGGATGTTGGCGCGGTGGCCCGGGCTGTTCATCCAGGCGTCCATCACCGCGGCCGGGTCCTTCTGGCCCCGCGCGATGTTCTCGCCCCAGGCGCTCCAGCGGTAGCCGGTCGCCTCGATCCGGTGGTCGGCGTGGTAGCCCTCGGGGCTGGCGTGGTCGAAGTAGTTGCGGGCCGCCATGTCCTCACTGTGGCCCTGGGCGGCGGTCGCCAGCCGGGGTTCGGCGGTCAGCGGGCCGCAGCCGTTCTGGGCGCGCTGCGCGTTCACCAGGTCCACGACCTGCTGGGCGTACTCGGCCGCGGTGCCGCTCGCCGCGGTGGCCGGAGCCGGGCCGCCGCCCCGGGCGGAGGCCGTGGTGCTCGCGGACGCCTTGGCAGGGGCACCCGCCGAGGCGCCGGAGCTCGCCTTGGCCGACCCGGCCGGGCTCGAACCCGTCGCGGTGGGCTTGGCCGGGCCCGTGGCCGAGGGGGTCGCAGCGGCCGTGGTCGCAGCGGTGGCCGACGGGGTCACGGGGGCGGCGTGAGCCTCGTCGGTGGCGGTCGGGCTGCCACCGGCCGCGGCCGGCGTCGCGTCGAAGCCGCCGGCGCCGGGGACCTGGATGCCGTCGTGGTCGCCGGCCTCCGCCGCGATCTGCGGCTCCAGCGCCACCGCGGCCCCACCGTCCCGGTCACTCCCGGCCCCGCCGTACGCGGCGTACCCGGCTCCGACGAGCGCCGCGAGCACCCCGGTGCCGGCCACCGCGGCCACCACGGCCGCCACCGGGCCGACGCCCCGGCCGCGGCTCCGGCGGCCCCGCCCACGACGCCGGTCTGCGGCACGGCGCGCGGAACGGCCGCCGTCCGCGGCGCGGCGGCCGGAGGCGGCGGGGAGGATGGTCGTCCTGTCTTCGCTGTTCACCTGGGCACGCTTCCTGTGTCGGGTCGGCCGGTACGGGTGCCGACAACTGGGAGACCTCGCGGCGGCGCGTCGATAACAGAAAACACGAACGAATTTCCGAGTCCCGACCGGGGGGTCCTCCGGCACGCCCCGGGCCGGGCACGGACGCGGGGCCGGCTGCAGCCCGGGGACCGGAGAAGGACGAGGGCCGGGACAAGGGCCGGGACCGGGGCTGCGTGGTCAGCCCGCGTCCGGCGCCATGTCGTAGGTGACGAACATGGTCCGGGTGGCGACCTGGTCGTACTTGCTCCGCGCCCGGTGGTTGTTGTCGGAGGTGATCCACCGCACCACGTTCCAGCCGCGCTCGGCGGCGATCTCCCGTAGCCGGGCCAGCAGCGCGTCCACCGCACCGCCGCCGCGTGCGTCCGGGCTCACGAACAGGTCGTCCAGGAAGCCGCCGACAGCCCCGTGCAGCGGCCGGGAGAAGGGACGGTAGTGGGCCAGCCCGACCGGCGTGCCGCCGGCGTCGCGGACCAGCAGACCGTCCAGCTCGTGCGCCGGATCGTTCAGCCAGGACCAGACCAGTTCGGCCTTCTCCTCCGGCATCGGAACGCGGTAGAACGCGCAGTAGCCGGCGAAGAGCTCGCGCCAGGCGGCGTAGTCACCGCTCCCGGGCGCGTCGACGGTCCAGCGGGTGTCGGGCTCCGTCGTGATGGCGGTGGCTGCCTCGGTGGCGGGGGCTGCCTCGGTGGCGGGGGCGCCGGCGGTCTGGGGAGTCATCTCGGCCTCCAGGGGTCGGGTGGACCACGGTTCTCGCGCGGCGGTGCACCGCGCGCGGTATCGCGCCAGCATGACGGCCCGTCGGGTCGCCACAGATGGACGGGGTGGACAAGAGCGCCCTGGGGCCCGCTCCAGAGCGGCGCAGCCGTCCGGCCGTCGCGAAGGCGTGTCCTGCGGTCCGCGACGGACCCGGTCGCGGATGCTGGAGCCCCCGCCCGCCCCGGCGTGCCCCCGGCCGCACCGCCCCCGGTACGTCCGACGCCCGTACGTCCGCCGGCTGCCCGGTAGGTCCGCCGACTGCCCGGCCCGGCCCCGAGGAGTTCACATGCTGCTCCGTCACCTGGCCCAGACCTCCCGCGCCGTGGCGGCCGAGTCCGGCCGCCGGGCAAAGATCACGCTGCTGGCCGACTGCCTTCGTGAACTCGGCCCGGCCGAGGCCCCCGCCGCGGTGGCGCTGCTCTCCGGCGAGTCGCACCGGCTGCGCACCGGCGTCGGGCCGGCCGCACTGCGGGACCTGCCGCCGCCCGCCGCCGAGCCCTCACTGGGCGTCCGGGAGGCCGAGGGGTTGCTGGAGGCCATCGCCGAGGTGCACGGCACCGGTGCGCAGGCCGGGCGCCGTCGGCTGCTGGCCGGGCTGTTCGAACGGGCCACCGGCGTCGAGCAGGCGTTCCTGCGGGCGGTGCTGGTCGGCGAGTTGCGTCAGGGCGCGTTGGACGCGGTGGTGGCGGACGCCGTCGCCCGGGCTGCCGGGGTGCCTGCGGCTGCGGTGCGGCGGGCGCTGATGTTCCGCGGCTCGGCCCGTGCGGTCGCCGATGCTGCGCTGACCGGCGGGGCGCCGGCGCTGGACGCCTTCCGGCTGGAGGTCGGCCGCCCGGTGCGACCGATGCTGGCCGCCTCGGCGCCGGACGTCGGCTCCGCCCTCGACCGGATCGGCCCCGCCGCACTGGAGTGGAAGCTCGACGGCATCCGGGTCCAGGTGCACCGGGACGGCCGGGACGTCGCGGTGTTCACCCGGAGCCTGGACGACATCACCGCCCGGGTGCCCGAGGTGACGGAGGCCGCCCTCACCCTGCCGGTCCGCTCGGCGGTGCTGGACGGCGAGGCGATCGCGCTCGGCCCGGACGGCCGCCCCCGACCGTTCCAGGAGACAGCCGCGCGGACCGCCTCCCGGCGGGACCCGGAGCGGCTGCGGGCCGAAGTCCCGCTCAGCGCCTACTTCTTCGACCTGTTGCACCGCGACGGCGAGGACCTGGTGGACCGGCCGGGCCGGGAACGCTGGGCCGCCCTGGCCGGGTCGGTGCCCGCCGGCCTGCGGGTCGCGCGCACCGAGACGGACGACCGGGACCAGGCGCTGGCCTTCTTCCGGGAGACGCTGGCGCTCGGTCACGAAGGAGTGCTGGCCAAGGATCCGACGGCGGGTTACGCGGCCGGCCGGCGCGGCGCCGGGTGGATCAAGGTCAAACCCCGGCACACCCTGGACCTGGTGGTGCTGGCCGCCGAGTGGGGCAGCGGCCGCCGGCGCGGTTTCCTCAGCAACCTCCACCTCGGTGCCCGGGCCGCCGGCGAACCGGGCCTCGGCCCCTGGGTGATGCTCGGCAAGACCTTCAAGGGCCTGACCGACGAGACGCTCGCCTGGCAGACCACGGAACTCCTCGCCCGCGAGGTCGAACGGGACGCGTACACCGTGCGGGTACGGCCGGAACTGGTCGTGGAGATCGCCTTCGACGGCGTCCAGCGCAGCCCCCGCTACCCCGCCGGGCTCGCCCTCCGGTTCGCCCGGGTGGTCCGTTACCGGCCCGACAAGAACGCCGCCGATGCCGACACCGTGGCCACCGTCCGGGAGTGCGCGACCTCCCACGAGTTCTCCTGAGCCCTGCTGAACCCCTTGGCGACCCGGACGGTCCGCGGGAATCCGCTGGACCCGACCGCCCCGTGAGGCGATCATGAAGAGATGTCGTCCACCGAATCCGCAGCCCACGAGCTCCAGGACCACGCCGTCCTCTGGAGCATCGGCGAGATCCGGTCTCACGATGTCGTCACCGCAGCCTGCGATGCACTCGTTGCCGGACTCGACAGCCCTGCCTTGCGGGCCCTGGCCGGCTGCACACGCGCCGAAGCGGACTACGACGTGCCCGGGATCCTCCCCTCGGCGCTCGGCGAGCTCGGCCTGACCTTCCATCCGGTCGGCAGCACCGCCGGCCGGGAAGCCGCCGCACGGGCACTCGCGAGCCTGCTGCTGGCCGGCCGGCTGACTCCTCCGGAGCTCGCCTTCCAGATCCACCAGCGCTTTGGACACGAGCTACCCCTGGCCGAACGGCTCGCCGAGCTCGACGACGAGTACGGCATGCTGGACTTCGGGGGCGGCAGGGCACCGTCGGAGGTCGACGACGAGGTCGTGGCCGAGGCGCACCGGCTGGCACAACACCCTTGCGTCCCACTCGATCCCACGGACACACCGACCTGACGCACACCGATTGACCCGTCGGCTCGGGCCGGACCGGCTTCGTGCCGGACCGGCTTCGGGCAAGACCGGCTTCGGGCACGACCCGGATACGCCCGATAGGCCCGATGCACCCGGGATCCGCCAGGGGATGATCTCGGCTTCCGGGCGTGCGCCACGGTCAGTGCGGCTGCCGGAGTCCCGCGACGAGGAGCGCGACCAGTCGGCGTGCGTCGTAGCGGGGGTCGCTGTCGGCGCCGATGCAGAGGTTTCCGATGCCGCGCATGAGTTGGTAGGCGTCGAGGTCGGCCCGGATCTCGCCGGAGGCGGCGGCGGCGTCGAGGAGTTCGGTGCACACCGGCAGGAGACGGTCGAGGAAGTAGGCGTGCAGCGTCTCGAAGCCGGCGCTGTCGTTCTGCATCGCGGCGGCCAGGCCGTGTTTGGTGACCAGGAAACCGACGAAGAGGTCGGCCCACTGCCCCAGGGCGGCATGGGGGGTCGGGCCGGACGCCAGCAGGGCCGGGCCGGCTTCGGCGCAGGCGTCGACCTGGTGGCGGTAGACGGCGATCACGAGGTCCGCCCGGGTGGGGAAGTGGCGGTAGATCGTACCCGTCCCGACTCCGGCCCTGGCCGCGATGTCGCGCACCGGCGCCTCCACGCCCGAGGCGACGAAGGCCTCCGCGGCCGCGTCCAGCAGGGCCTGCTGGTTCCTCCGGGCGTCCTTGCGGTTGGACCTGGCCGAACTTGCCGCACCCTGGCCGTCGTTGCTCACCGCGATCTCCCTCCATGGCATTGCAAAGCGGAACCGAGTTCCGTATCGTAATCGGAACAAGGTTCCGTTTCATTCATGATGGCAGACCGGCGGGCGGTCGGCCAGATCGCCGCCGCGCCTCCGCTCCGGCCCCGGTCGGCGGAGCGCGCGACCCTCGACCCGGCATTGATGTCTCCGGGCACGAGAAGCGCTCGATCCCCGCTCCCGGCCCGCCCCTTGCTGCCCTGTCCCGTCCTGCCCCGTCCCTTGCTGCCCTGCCCGGCTTGCGCTCCACCGACCGCCGGCCGCACCGCACCACGACTGCGAAGAACCGAACGGAAGGCACTCCATGTCCGACTCGAACACCACGAACGCTCAGAAGACCGCGGGCGCGCCCACCCTGGTGGTATCCGCGAAACCGGTCGTCCTGTCCGCCCCGGACCGGGGCGAGGACCTCCAGGTCCGCGTCTGCGCCCCCGCGACCGGCGGCGACCTGCCCGTCATCGTCTTCTCCCACGGCTTCGGCTCGTCGATGAACGGCTACGCCCCGCTGGCGGACTTCTGGGCCGCCCACGGCTTCGTGGTCCTGCAGCCCACCCACCTCGACTCCAGGACGCTCGGCCTCCCCGCCGAGGATCCCCGGACACCGCGGATCTGGCGCTTCCGCATCGAGGACCTCAAGCGCGTGCTGGACGGACTCGACGTCCTGGAAGCCTCCGTGCCGGGCCTCGCCGGGCGCCTCGACCGCGAACGCATCGCCGTGGCAGGCCACTCCTGGGGAGCCCAGACGGCGAGCACGCTGCTGGGTGCCCGTGTCCTCGACTCCGACGGCGTACCCGGCGAGGACCTGTCCGATCCCCGCGTCAAGGCGGGCGTGTTGCTCGCCCTGACCGGCCTGGGCGACGATCTGACCCCGTTCGCCGCCGAGCACTTCCCCTTCATGAAGCCGTCCTTCGACACCATGGCCGCACCGGCTCTCATCGTCGCCGGGGACAACGACCAGTCGCACCTGTCCACGCGTGGACCGGACTGGTTCACCGACCCCTACACCTACAGCCCGGGAAACAAGAGCCTGCTCACGCTGTTCGGGGCCGAGCACTCGCTCGGAGGAATCCCCGGGTACGAGGCCGCCGAGACGACGGATGAGAACCCCGCCCGCGTCGGCCTGGTCCAGCGACTCACCACGGCCTTCCTGCGCAGCGCCCTCCATCCCGAGGACACCGGCTGGAAGGCGGCGGCCACCGCACTGGCGGAGAGCCCCGACCCGCTGGGGAAGCTGCAGAGCAAGTAGACGCCCCTCACCAGGGCCGTCGCAGGCGGACGCATCCGCCGTTGACCGCCGGGGCGCCTCCCACGTGTCCGAGGCGCCCCGGCAGGCCGGACGGCCGGACGGCTGGACCGCCGGACGGCCGGTGTCGGCGTCAACCCGGCAGGACGTCCTTCACGAACACCATCCCGTCGCTGCCGGCCAGGTGGGCCGGGTCGAACGGGGCGTAGCCGAACCAGCCGGACACGCGGGGCGCGAGCTGCCCGTCGCCGAGGGCTGCGGCCAGCCGCGGGGCGTCGACGACGAATCGGTCCTCCGGGAGCGCGTACAGGTGTCCCTCGACGGTGTCCGGCGGCGGCGTGTCCACTCCCTGGTGCCGGATCGTCCCGAGGGCCGTGGCCACGAAGCCGTACTCCCCGCCGAGCCGGGCGTTCACCAGCGCACCGGCGCTCCACCACTCCACCCGCCCCTGCCACATCTGCATCGAGCTCTTCTCCCGCTGGAGATGGGCGTTCTGGGCGTGGACGAGCGCCGGGCCCCGGGCGGCGAGGGCCAGGAGGTTCTGGGACATCATCAAGTCCCGCAGCGCGCACAGCCGGGTCATGCGGGCCGGCGAGGTGTCGGCGATCCAGTGGTGGTAGCGGAGCAGTCCGGTCGCGGTGCGTCCGTACAGACGTGCCCTGTCCAAGTCGTCGGGCGAGGTCGCCGCGAGCAGGTGCGGCGTCTGCGCGTCGAGCAGGGCGACCAAGTCGTCGGCGAGCAGCCGCAGTTGCCCGGCCTCGGCCGACCGCCCCACGGACTGGGTCGGGTCGGTCATCGCGGCGGGGTCGGTCCAGCGATCGTCGGCGCCGAGGAGGAGGTCGACCGTCTCCGCGGTGCAGGGGAGCAGGTCGGCGTCGACCTGGCGCGAGAGGTAGCCGTGGAGCGCGGTGAGGGCCTGCCGGGGGCTCGCCGCGCCGGTGATCTCCAGCGGGCCGTCGAAGCCGGCGAAGCGGAGCCGCTCCGACGCCGGCCGGCCGTCGCGGTCGGCGCGGGCGTTGTGGGCGCGCATCCAGCGCACGAGCTCGCGGTTGGCCGCGGAGGCACCCCAGCCGTGACTGAATCCGTGCTCCATCACCGCGTCGAGCGAGCCCGTGCCCGAGGTGACGTAGTCGTCGACGAGCAGGCCCGTCATGCAGTCGCTCTCGATCGCGATCGTCCGGTAGCCCTCCTGCTCCACGAGTTGCCGGAAGAGCTCGTTGCGCAGGTCGAGCAGGGCGTCCTCGCCGTGGGTGGGCTCGCCCAGCGCGAGCAGCCGGGGCCTGGCCGGGAACAGCCCCATGACTGCGGCTGCCTCGACGGCGCGGACGGTGTCCTTGATGTCAGTAGCCATGCCTTCAACGCTATCGCTGAACCTTCGGTGGAAACTTTTCCGCGATATCGTCGGCTTCATGGGGAGAAACCTTCAAAGCGGTGATCGGCTCAGGCCGGTTGATCTGGCACGCGGGCACGGTCTGTCCACGCAGGCGGTCAGGAACTACGAGGAGGCCGGCATCCTTCCGGCCGCCGACCGCACACCCCACGGCTACCGCACCTACACCTCGCTGCACGCACGGGCCCTGCGCGCGTTTCTCGCCCTGGTGCCCGGTCACGGCCACCAGACGGCGACGGCGATCATGCAGGCGGTGAACCAGGGCTCGGCCGAGGAGGCGTTCCGCCTCATCGACGAGAGCCACGCCCAGCTCCTCGACGACCGGCGGACCCTCCAGGCCGTGGAGAGCGCCCTCCGCGACCTGGAGCCCGACACGGCGCCCGGGTCCGGGCCCGGACCCGGACCCGGCGCACGGTCCGGGCCGGCGGCGGGACGGGGGTCGGCCGCGAGGTCCCGGCCGGAGGCGGGGTCCGGGTCCGAGTCCAGCAGCACGTTCATCGGACCGCTGGCAGGGAAGCTCGGCATCCGGCCCGCGACGCTGCGCAAGTGGGAGCACGCCGGGCTGGTGCGCCCGGGCCGCGACCCGCGGACCGGGTACCGCGTCTACGACGAGGCCGACGTCCGGGATGCCCGGCTGGCCCACCAACTCAGGCGGGGCGGCTACCTGCTGGAGCAGATCGCCCCACTGATCACCCAGGTGCGGGCGGCCGGCGGGCTGGAGCCGCTGGAGGCCGCACTGCTCGACTGGCACACCCGGCTCTCCACCCGCGGTCGGGCGATGCTGAGCGGGGCCGCCGAGCTGGAGGCGTACCTCGGCGCGCGCGGATGAGACTTCGGTCGCCGGCCGAAGGGATCAAGGCCAGGCGGCCCGGTCACGCTCCCCGGAGCCGGTCGGACTGCGCTGCGAACCGTGCCGCATGTTGGCGCATTCGAGCCCGGTCCGCGGCAAACCAGCCGTCCCACTCCTCTTCCAGGCCCACCCACCTCGCCGGCTGCCCCGTCTCCGCGACGAGCGGCACATCCGCATCGACGACCACGGCATACGACAGCCCGAACGTGACGGGAGCACCCGACTGATAGGAACGGACGGTTGCCAGAGCCGGCTCCCGGAACAGCTCCGCCCGGATTCCGGTCTCCTCGAACAGCTCGCGCCCTGCAGCCTCGCGGGGAGTCTCGCCGGGTTCCACCTGCCCACCTGGCGGGACCAGCCCCCGCCACCGGTGCTGCACCAGCAAGACCCGGGACAACGATTCATCGAACACCCAGACCTCCGCCGCGAGCGGACGCACCAACTCGGGCCCGGCGGCGGCCAGCCACTGACGTGCCCCATCGAGCTCCACCACCGCCAGAGCCGCATCTGCCGTCGCCGCTTCGTGGGCCCGCTGTCCGATCGTCTCTCCAGTCATCGGGCCACCATACGAAGTCCCACCGACACCGACGGATCTCTTGGGACCAGGCCTGTCAGGACGGGCTCCCCGGGACGGGCGCGTCAGGACGGGCTCCCCAAACCGGGCCTGTCGGGACGGACTTGTCAGGACGGGCTCCCCGGGACGGACGGCTACGACGGTAACGGAGCGTCGTCCCGGAGGACTTCCGTACCCGGGCGCACCCGAGCTCACAGTCTCGGCGATCCACCCGGCGAGACGTTCGCCTTCCAGGCGGGTGAGCATCTCGACAAAAGGACGACCGGGCCGGTGGCGGTGTCCCGCCCCCACTGCGGAGGCACTCCCCCACCCCAGCCGCCGACCCGCACAGGCGTTCTGACGAAACCTCAAACATCTTTCACTCCTTGGACTTTGACCATCAGAGTGGAATCGGCCATTTTGCCCGAAAGCGGCGAACCACTCTTCGTGTGCGACAGAACGACGGTTAGGTTGACATCAGCGGGGGGCGGCCGGCCCGGGTGAACCGGTGCCACACCACGGAGAGGTGTCCGTACATGCAGGTGAGCGTCGACCCGTCCCGCTGCTGTAGCTCCGGCCAGTGCGTCCTGACCGTGCCGGAGGTCTTCGAACAGGGCGACCACGACGGCCTGGTGAGACTCCGCCTGACCGTCCTGCCGCCGGCGCAGTACGCCGACGTGCGACTCGCCTCCGCGCTCTGCCCCGGCGGCGCGATCACCGTCACCGAGGACGACGGCGGCGCGTAGCAGCCGCGCGCTCACGCGCTCCGTCATCCGCCCGGTTCCGGCCGTCACCAGCTGCCGGCTGTCACCCCCCACGCAAGGAGACCCCACCTTGACGAGCACACCCACCGCCCCCGCCATGCTGCTCCCCGCACCCCACGACAGCCGCTGCCCCTTCAGCCCGCCGCCCGTCTACACCGCGGCGGCCCGGGCAGGCTCCGTCAGCCGTGCCGAGCTGCTGGACGGCTCCTCGTGCTGGCTGGTGACCGGCTACCGCGAGGTCCGCACGGTGCTCTCCGACCACCGCTTCAGCGCGGACGCCCGCCGGCCCGAGTTCCCCAGCCTCGTCCCCGGGCGGCGCGAGATCGCCGCCGCCAACCCCAGCTTCCTGCGCCTCGACGACCCCGAACACTCCCGGCTGCGCCGCATGGTCACCGGGGACTTCCTGGTCAAGCGGGTGGAGGCGATGCGGCCCGGTATCCAGCAGATCGTCGACGAGGCCATCGACGACCTGACCGGGACCGGCGGGCCCGCCGACCTGGTCGCCCGGTTCGCCCTGCCGGTGCCCTCGCTGGTGATCTGCCTGCTGCTCGGTGTCCCCTACGAGGACCGGCAGCTGTTCCAGGACCTCAGCCGGGCACTGATCAGCACCACGACCGCCCAGGAGGAGGCCGCGCGGGCCCAGGACGAGATGCTGGACTACCTCGGCGGCCTCGCCGCGCGGAAGCGGCGGCAGCCCGACGACGACATCCTCAGCCGGCTGGCCGCCCGCGACGACCTCTCGCTCCGGGAGATCGCCTCCACCGGCATGCTGCTGCTGTTCGCCGGGCACGAGACCACCGCCAACATGATCGGGCTCTCCACCCTCCTGCTGCTCCGCGATCCCGGGCAGGCCGCCCGGCTGGCCGACCCGGCCGCGCTCCCCGGGGCCGTCGAGGAACTCCTGCGCCACCTCACGATCGTCCACACCGGCCTGCCCAGGCTCGCCCTGGAGGACGTGGAGCTGGGCGGCACCCTGATCCGGGCCGGCGAGGGGGTGATCGCGATGCTCTCCACCGCCAACCAGGACCAGGAGCTGTTCGGCACCCCGGGCAACCGACCCGTCGACGAGCTGGACGTGGACCGGGACGCCCGGCGCCATCTGGCCTTCGGCTTCGGCGTCCACCAGTGCCTCGGCCAGCCGCTGGCCCGGGCCGAGCTCCAGATCGCGCTCGCCACGCTCTTCCGCCGCCTGCCCGAGCTGCGGCTCGCGGCACCGGACGACCAGCCGGCCTTCCGCACCGATTCGCTCATCCACGGGCTGCTGGAGCTTCCGGTCACCTGGTGAGCCGGGGCGGGCCCCACGGCCGGCGGACGGCGGACAGCGGACAGCACTCAGCGGTCGGCGGACGTCGGCTCTCGGCCCGTGGGGTCACCGGACGGCGGACGGCGGACGGCCGACGGCGGCCGGCGGCCGGGCCGCGCTATCCGCGGTGGCAATGTTCCCGGGCCCCGGTTGGCCTCGGGGCGGGCTCGGGGGCAGGCTGGAAGGGCGAGACAGAGACCCCGGTCCGGCGTCCGCCCGGCGCCACCCGTCCACGGTGTACCCGGACGTGCCCGGGTCCGGCCGAGGAGACGGAGCCCACGATGACCGACATGAGCGCACGGTCCGAGGTGAGCGTCAACCGCGAGGAGGACGTCCGCGCCGCCGACCCCGAGGAGGGCATCACCTCGATGCAGAACCTGCACGCGCAGGACACCTCGCAGGCGGAGGGCGAGCCCCAGGACGAACCCGAGGCGCGCGGCTGACCGTCCGCGACGAACGAATTTCCACGAGGCCGCCCGGCGCACGGGCGGCCTCCGCGACCGCTGGTGTCGCTGCCGCATCGGCGGCGGACCGGCGGGGGAGGATTGGCGCATGAGCGAGCAGCAGCAGGGCGCAGCAGCGGCGCAGGGCGGTCGGCCGACCGGGCCTCCGGGGGATCCCCGGATGTCATGGGCCACCTGGACCACCCAGTCGATCATCAGTGGCCCCGGCGGTGTCACCACCGCGGAGGTCGGCCCGATCTCGGGGGACCTCACCGTACACACCACGTGGGTGGACGGCGAGGCCCGGCTGACCGTGCAGTACACCGGCGCACTGGACTGGTACACCGTGTCCGGCAGCCCCGTGCCGGCGGCGGACGAGATCACCGCGCGGGCGATCCACCAGGCCATGGTGAACGCCGTCAAGGCCGGCCGCGGAGCCGCCGCCCCGCAGGCACCCGGCGTCTGACCCGGGCCTGCACAGCGGCCGGCCAGGGCGGCGGCCGGCCGATGCGGAAGCCGTCCCGGCCGTCCCCGTCAGCGGTCGGCCCCGTTCGGCGGTCGGCCCATGCGGCGGTGTGCCCGTGCGGCGGTCGGCCGGTGCAGCGGTCGGCCCGCGCGACGCTCAGTCCGTGCGACGCCGGACCCGCGCCAGGGGGCGTGGGCTGCCCAGGGACCTCCCGAAGACCACTCCCCCGGGCCCGAGGCCCGGGGCCCTTCCGGCTGCCCCGGGCCGGCCTGACTCTCCCCGGGCCCTCCCCGGTGAGCCGGCCGGCCTGACCCACCCGGCGGCACCCGGCTGGTGCGGGTCCTCCTTCAGGGGGCCGTTTCCCCCTGCACGGCCGGGGCCGCGGCGGACCAGTAGGCGCCGTCGGCGGGGCGGCGAGAACGCAGGTCCTTGTGGACCGCCCGGCCCACCTTGCGGGTGTCGCGGCGGTTGATGGTGGCGCCGAGGCCCGCGCCGACCAACAGCGGGATCATCGTCGGCAGGCGGCGCAACGTGCTGCGGGTGAGCCGCTTGCGGACCTGCTGGCGGACCTCGCCCCCGAGTGCCATCGCGGCGAACCCGGCCGGCTTCACCAGCGTCGTCGCGTTGATTCCCCGCCGGCCCGCCCAGGCGCCGAGGTAGGCCGACGCCCGGTGGGTGGCGGTGCCCTGGGCGGGGACGCCGTAGACCTCGTGCAGTTCGGCGATCAGTTTGATCTCGACGGCCGCCACGGCGAGCGTCTCGGCGGCGATCTCCACCGGCATCGCGGGCGGAACCGGCAGCATCGCCGCCGCCCCGACTCCGGCGCCGAGCGCGGCGGACGCGCGGGCTGCACCGAGGATCAGCAGCTTGGCCAGCGCGTCGGGATCGGCCGCCGTCGGGTGCTGGGACCGGAGGGTGGCGAGGTTCCGGATCGGGATGCGCGGAGCCGCCTGGATCAGCTGGTCGGCCAGGGTCCGGCCGCCGCGCGCGGCGCCCTTCGCGGCGGACCGGCTGCCGGTGCCGAGCCGTCGGGCGACCGAGGCGATCAGCTCCGCGGCCCGGCGGCGTCCGCGCTCGGCCCCGTACTCGGCGACCCGCCAGTCCGTGCCGCCCTCGGCCGGCCCCGGGGCGGGCTTCTCCATCTCCTCGACCAGCTCGGCCAGCTCGTCGGCAATGTGTCCCGGGGCGGGGTCCGGCTCTCCGGAGCGCCCCGGCCTTCTGAATATTGCCATGCCCTGCCGTTACCCGGTCGGGCGCCACGGTACGCGCTACCCGGTGACCTCCACCCCGCGCCAGAAGGCGATCCGGCCGCGGACGTGCGCCGCCTCGGGCTCGGGGTCGGCGTAGTACCAGGCCGCGTCGGCATTGACCTCGCCGTCGACGTGGAGGGTGTAGTACTCGGCGGTGCCCTTCCAGCCGCAGACCGTGGTGGTGTCGGAGGGCCGCAGGTACTCGGTGCGGACCGACTCGGCCGGGAAGTAGTGGTTGCCCTCGACGACGGTGGTGTCATCGCTCTCGGCGATGACCGTGCCCTGCCAGCGCGCTGTGGTCATGCGGCGATTCTGCCGGACGGCGGTGCGCCACGGGAGCGAACCACCGAAGGTGCGGCCCGGAGCGGGCACCGGTCACGGGAGCGGTTGGGCGTGCACCGGGAGGTGCGGCGACTGGTGGCCGCCGCTGGCGAGCATCCGGACCTCGCCCGCGTCACTGATCTCTGCCCGCACGATACCGCTGGCGTCCTCGTAGACCGGATGCCCGCCGGGACCGGTCGTGCTGGTCCGCGTCACGACGACGACGTCCTGCGGGGCCTGGGTACCGGGCGTGCCCGGGAAGGTGAGTGCGTAACGGTCCGCCGGACTCATCGCCGACCTCCTGTTCCTACTGGTGAGGACCGGCCGTGTCGCGGCCGACCGCTTCCTGTCGCCGTCCGGTCAGGCGGAGGCCTGCGCGGTCCGGGCGGACGCGCCACGGACCTCCAGCTCCGCCAGCAGCCTGGCGGTCGCCTCGGTGACGGCGTCAACGGCCCGGTCGAAGGCCTCCCGGTTGTGCGCCGCCGGTGCCCGGAACCCGGACACCTTCCGCACGTACTGCAGCGCGGCCGCCCGGAAGTCCTCCTCGGAGGCGTCGGGCGTCACGGGTGGTCTCAACGTCTTGATACTGCGGCACATGCCCCCAGTCTCGCGCGCGGGGGCGTGGCTGGCGACCCCCGCCCGTCACCGTTGCGACATGGGGACAACGCGGGAGCGTCATCCGATCGGATTAGGATTTCGGACGAACTAATCCCTTTCGCCCTTGCTCCCGCGTCCTCTCCCGCCCTCGCATCCTCCCGCGCTCTCGCCCTCCTGCTTCGGCCTCACCCTCCGACGTCCCTCGCGTCTCCCGCCACGCTCCCGCGTCATTTCGTCCTCCCGTCATCCCCTCGTCCCGTCGGCCCGACGACCGTGCCGACGACCGCTCAGCCCTGCCCTCGTGCGGGCGTCACCCCGGAGTTCCGCCTTGCCACTCGCGCTGGTCGCCCTGGCCGTCACCGCGTTCGCCATCGGCACCACCGAATTCGCCGCCATGGGGCTGCTCCCCCAGGTGGCCGACAACCTCCACGTCTCCATCCCGCAGGCGGGGTGGCTGATCTCCGCCTACGCCATCGGCGTGGTGATCGGCGCCCCGCTGCTCACCGCGCTCGCCGCCGGCCGGCCCCGCAAGGCGGTGCTGGTAGCGCTGGCCGGACTGTTCGCGGCCGGCAACCTGTTGTGCGCGGTCGCGCCCGACTTCTGGTCGCTGGCCGTGGCGCGGCTGATCACCGGCCTTCCGCACGGGGCGTTCTTCGGCGCCGGGGCCGTGGCGGCCGCCGAGCTCGTCGCGCCGCACCGGCGGGCCCGGGCCGTCGCCGTGATGTTCTCGGGCCTGACCGTCGCCAACATCGTCGGGGTTCCCGCCGCCACCCTGCTCGGCCAGCGCCTCGGCTGGCGGGCCACCATGCTGGTGGTGGTCGCGATCGCGGCGGTCGGCACGGTCGCCATCGCCCGGCTGGTGCCGGAGCTCCCCTCCCCCGCGCAGTCCGGGCTCCGGCACGAGCTGAGCGCCTTCCGCAGCGGTCAGCTCTGGCTGGCGCTGGCCACGGTGGTGTTCGGCTGCGGCGGGTTCTTCGCCTGCTACAGCTACATCACCCCGCTGCTCACCGAGGTCTCCGGGTACGCGACAGGCTCGGTGACGCTGGTGCTGGCGCTGTTCGGTGTGGGGATGACGATCGGCAACGTGCTGGGCGGGTTCGCCGCCGACCGTGCGCTGCGGCCGACCGTCTGCGCCGCCTTCCTCCTCTCCGCCGCCACCCTGGCGCTCTTCGCGGTGACCGCCCACGCCGCGTGGTCGGCCGCCGTCACGGTGGTGCTGATCGGGCTGTTCGGCTTCGCGATCGTCCCGGCCGTGCAGACCCTGGTGCTGCAGAAGGCGCGCAGCGCGCCGACGCTGGCCTCCGCGACCGTGCAGGGGGCGTTCAACCTGGCCAACGCCCAGGGCGCCTACTTCGGCGGGCTCGCCCTGGACGCAGGGCTCGGCTGGACCTCGCCCACGCTGGTCGGCTCCGGGCTGGCCGCGTCCGGGGCGGCCATCGCGCTGGTCGCGTGGGCCGCCGATCGTCGGCGCCCTGGTGCCGCGGGAGACCCGGAAGGCGCGGGGCACGAGCCGGCCGCGGCGGCAGGGGTGACAGGGGTGGCCGGGCCGGGTACCGCCCCTCTGCCGGAGCCGGCCGGGCGGGCGGACCGCACCGGGGCGGGTGCGCCCGCCTGATCCCCCTCCCACCGCGCCGCCGCCCCGCCGTTGACGATCGGGGAGGGCGGCGGCGTGCCCGCGCACTGTGCCTGCGTCACCGCTACTCGGCCGGGAGGTCGGCCTGCCCGGTCTTCCCAACCGGTCCGGCCGGGGCGACCGGGGCGACCGGCTCGATCTCCCGGTGCCCGTCGGCCAGCAGACGGTAGCCCTCGCCGTTGATCTTGATCCCGGCCCGCTCCTCCTCCGTCAACTCGCGCCGGACCTTCGCCGGGACGCCGGCCACCAGCGATCCGGGC
This sequence comes from Kitasatospora sp. NPDC056181, assembly GCF_042266225.1. Lineage (NCBI taxonomy): Bacteria > Bacillati > Actinomycetota > Actinomycetes > Kitasatosporales > Streptomycetaceae > Kitasatospora > Kitasatospora sp. NPDC056181. The sequence continues at coordinate 20,799 of NZ_JBHJUK010000064.1, read as the reverse complement.
GGCACCTGCATGCCCTGCGGTACCACCGCACCCGCTGCCACCAGCGAACCGGCACCGATCCGGGCGCCGTTGAGCACCGTGGAGTTCATCCCCACCAGAACGTCGTCCTCGACCGTGCAGCCGTGCAGGACGGCGTTGTGCCCGACCGAGATCCGCTCGCCGATCACCAACGGGAAGCCCAGGTCGGCGTGGAGGGTGCAGTTGTCCTGGATGTTGCTCCCCGCGCCGACCGTGATCGACTCGGCGTCGCCCCGGATCACCGCGCCGTACCAGACACTCGCCCCGGCGGCGACCGTGACGTCGCCCACCACGACCGCGTTGGGCGCGACGAAGGCCGTCGGGTCGACGGACGGCACCCGGCCCCCGACTGCGGCGATCAGCGGCTCTGCCATGTCTCGTCCTCCTGTTGACGTCCGGCCATCACGTGCCGGTCATGATCGCACCCGGGCCGTCGGCGCGACCACCCCTCAGCCGAGCAGGAGCGGGGCCGGGCCGACGGCCGACGGTATGGCGGCCGTGGCGGGCGGTGCGAGCGGCCCTGCGGCGGCCGGCGGGCGGCCGCCGCAGGTGCCTGTCGCGACCAGGGTCTCGAACGCGGCGTTGGTCGCGGGCAGGTCGGACATGTCGTAGGGGTTGACCGAGGCCGCGAACTGCCGGCTCCCGTCGGCGGTGCCGTACAGCAGGGTGTTGTAGCCGGGGATGCCGCCGCCGTGGCCCCAGAACTCGCCGCATGGGGTCGTCGTCCGCTGGAGGCCCAGGCCGTACTCGGCGGGCCCGCTCTGGGGGCTGGTCCGCTTCATCTCGGCGAGCTCGGCCGGGCCGAGCAGCCGCCCGCCGAGCAGGGCGGAGACGAACCTGGTGAGGTCGGCGGTCGTCGAGATCCCGGCGCCCGCGGCGCCGCCCATGCTCGGGTTGAGCAGGGTGGCATCCGCCGGGCCGGTGGCGAGCTTGTAGTAGCCGTGCGCGTGCGGGCCGGGGATGAAGGGCGAGTCGACCGGCATCGAGGTGCCGGTCAGGCCGAGGGGGCGGATGATCCGGCGCTCCACCTCCTCCCCCCAGGTGCGGCCGGTGAGCCGCTCCACCAGCAGCCCGGCGACGATGTAGTTGGTGTTCGAGTAGTGCCACCCCTGTCCGGGGGCGAAGTACGGCGGGTACTTGGCGGCGATGGCGATCAGTTCCTGCGGCCGGTAGGAGCGCCAGCGGCCGGTGCTGAGCCACTGCTGCAGGGTGCCGGTGTCCTCCTCGAACGAGAAGGCCGGGTCGTCGGTGTAGTTGGCGAGACCGCTGGTGTGATTGAGCAGTTGACGCACGGTGATCTGCCCGCCGTTGGGCACCAGGCCGGGCAGGTGGCGCTCGACCGGGTCGTCGAGGCCGAGCCGGTGCTCGGCGACGAGCTGGAGCAGCACCGTCGCGACGAAGGTCTTGGTGACGCTGCCGATCCGGAACCGGCCGTCGGCCGAGGCCCGGGCGCCGGTGGCGAGGTCCGCGGTGCCGGCCGCGCCCTTCCAGACGGTGCGACCCCGCTCGCTGACCCGCCCGAGTGTGGCGGAGGCGCCACCGGGGCTCACCAGGCCGCGCACGGCGGCGTCCAGGGCCGCCGGGTCGACGCCGCCCTGGCCGGCTCCTCGGTCGACGTCCCGGCCGGCGTCGGCCACGGCATCCGCTCCGCCGCTGACCGCCTCGCCGGTGACGTCGCCGCCCGCGCCGACCGCCACCGTCAACCCGTAGGAGGACGGCGGTGCGCCGTGGGCGGCGGCCACCGGGGCGAGGGCGCCCACCAGGCCCACGCCCGCGAGGACGGCCGCCGCGGTGCGCAGCGCCGGCCCGCGTCGTCGCCGCCCCCGCACGCTCCCACCCGCGGACTCGCGCGCTGTCCCACCCGCACGCTCCCCTACCGTGCGTCCCGCCTGCTCGTGTGCCGATCCGGGCATGCCGCCACCCCTTCCGCATTCGAAACGGGCGGTGTCCCCACAACTGCCGCCCTGCTCCTGACAGCTGACACTCTGACAGTCGGACGCGAAGCAGTCGTCGGCCCCAGGTCCGGAACGCCTCAGACCCAGGTCTCATCTTTTTCCGTCGGTTCCCTCCCCCTCAGGTCGAACACGACCCTGAGAACCCCCGAGAACCCCCGGGGTGCCGCGAACGCCGTGCCCCGCTCCCGCAGGCCGGGGAGCGGGGCACGGAAGGCTCACCTGCACAACGGGGGCCGGCCGGATCAGGCGGGCCCGGTCGGGCAGGCCGGGGCACGCCGGGCCCGGTCGTACCCGGTCACGCCGGGTCGACTCAGGAGAGCGGGGCCTTCACCCGCAGCACCTCGACGAACGCCCGGAGCCACGCCGGGTGGTCGGGCCAGGCGCGGGCCGAGACGACGACGCCGTCGACGACCGCCTCGCCGTCCACGAACTCCGCGCCGGCGGCGGCCACGTCCGGCGCCAGTGCCGGGTAGGCGGCGCTGCGCCGGCCGGAGAGCACCCCGGCGGCGGCGCTGACGAGCGGGCCGTGGCAGATCTGCGCGACCGGCTTGTCTGCCTCGAAGAAGTGCCGGACGATCCGCTGCATGTCCGGGTTGTTCCGCAGGTACTCCGGCGCGCGGCCGCCGGGGATCACCAGCGCGACGTACTCGGCCGGGTCGACGTCCGCGAGGGCGAGGTCGGCGGGCCAGGTGTAGCCGGGCTTCTCGGTGTAGGTGTCGAAGCCGTCCACGAAGTCGTGGACCACGAACTGGAGGCGCTTCTTGGCCGGTGCCGCGATGTCGACCTGGTAGCCCTCCTCGCGCAGTCGCTGGTAGGGGTAGAACACCTCCAGCGACTCCGCGGCGTCACCGGTGACGAGCAGGATCTTCGATGTCATCGCCGACATCCCTCCACATGATCGACCGTCAGACATGGTGCGGGCCCGCCTCGGTGGCGACCGGTGCGGGCCGGGGAACAACCTCCCGCACCCGGCGGCGCCGACGCAACAGGGCGCACCGGGCGCGCCGCAGCGCACGAGCGCCCGCGCGCGCTGGGCCCGGGCGCGTGCGCTGTCGCACCACCACGCGCGCCCCCTTGCCGGGCCGGGCCCTAAACTCCAGGTGCCCAGGTCACCGCCCATCCGAAGGGAGTCCGCACCCATGGCGGACCGCGTCACCTACCTCGTCCTGCCCGGCTACGAGAGCTCGGGCCCCGAGCACTGGCAGACCCGCTGGGAGGAGGCCGACCCGGCTGCGTTCCGGCGCGTCCAGCAAGAGGACTGGGACCACCCGGAGCCGGAGGCCTGGGTGGCCGCCGTCGACGCCGCGGTCGCCGCGGCGGCGGCCGACGGTCCGGTGGTCCTGGTCGCGCACAGCCTCGGCTGCGCCACGGTGGCCCGCTGGGTGGCCTCGGCGCCGGCCGAGCGGACCGCCGTCGTGCGGGGCGCGCTGCTGGTCGCGCCCGCCGACATCGACAACGCCGACGTCCCGGAGCTGTTCGGGTTCCGGCCGGTGGCCCGGGAGCCGTTCCCGTTCCCGGCCGTGGTGGTCAACAGCCCGGACGACCCCTGGGTCACCCCGGAACGCGGCCGGGGCTTCGCCGAGGCGTGGGGCGCGCAGTACGTCGCGACCGGCCCGCACGGGCACCTCAACTCCGCGTCCGGCCTCGGGGACTGGCCGGAGGGCCGGAAGCTGCTGGCCGGGCTCTGACCGGCCGCGGGCCGGGTGCGCCTCGGGAGGCTTCGGACCGAGCCCACCCCGGGACGCCGCCTACCGGGCGCACGTCGGGGCGCCGCAGAGCGGACCCACCCCGGGGCGGCCGACGGCCCGGCCCGGGGGGGCACCCCGGCAACGGCGGGACGGACGGGCCCCGGGCGAGGTCAGCCCCGGCTGAACAGGAGCCCGTCCGCCCCGGACGACTTCAGCCTCGGAGTCCCCTGGGCCGTGAAGGCGCTCAGGTCCAGCACGCACGGCTGCGCGCGGCCCTCGACCGACACCTCGACGCCGTAGTGGGAGTTCCTGCGGTACTCCTGCCACGTCCCCTCGGCCGGCCGCACGCCCGCCCCGGAACCCGCCCCAGAGCCCGGCACGGGCGTCTCCCCGCCGCAGAGCGTGGCCGGCAGGAAGGAGGCGCCCAGCCGCCCGCCCTCCTCCAGGACCAGCACCGCCGAACCGCTCGTCCACCGCCCGACCGGGCTGGCCGGCTTCTGCCCCGTGCTGCCGACCACGACGGCCGCGATCGTCGCACCGACGACCACCACCAGCCCCGCGATCGCCACCCGCGAACCCCCCTGCCCTGCTTCCCCGTTGCGCATGGCCCACAGCATAGGGAGCGCCGACCACCCGGTCACCGGTCCGCGGAACCCGGCGGCGTTCCCACGCCGGCGACCCACACGGGCGACCCACGCGGGCGACCTGGGCCCGCGACCTGGGCCGGCAGCCGCTCCGCGCGGGCCGACCGTGCGCGCGGGGCGCGGGGCGCCGGGCAGCCGTACGGGCACCGGAGCTCCGACGGCCGCCGCAACGCACCCGCATACACACATGCACGCACGCGCACGAACCCGGCGGCGCCCGGCCGTGGAACCCCGCGGCGCGCGGAGGAACGACGCGAATTTATCCGCAGTTCGCCCGTCGGCCACCCGGCCGCGGGCCACTGCTCCTAGTCTGCGGGCGACGAGCACCGCCGCGACCGGCAGCACCGCGGCCGCCACCATCCCGGCCACCACCGCCGCGCCATCAGCGCGGGCAAGGAGCACTCATGACGTACCGTCCGCTCGACGGCAGCACCCCGGCAGCACCCGTGCAGGGCGCCGACTCCTCCCGCCGCCGGTTCCTGCGCGCGACCGGCGTCGCCGGCCTGGGCGCGGCCGCGCTGGCCGCCGGCGCCGGCGAGGCGTTCGCCGCGCCCGGCGAGGACCAGCCCGAGGCCTCCGACGAGCGGGCGGCCGCCGCCGCGCCGGCCGGGACCCGCGCGCCGGTGCGCACCGGAACCGGTCTGGACCGGCTGCCGCACCCGCTGGTCATCGGCCACCGCGGCGCCCCCGGCTACCGTCCGGAGGAGACCCTGGGCTCCTACGAGCTGGCGCTGGAGCTGGGCGCGGACGTCATCGAGCCGGACCTGGTGCCCACCAAGGACGGCCACCTGGTGATCCGGCACGAGAACAACATCGCCGAGACCACCGACGTCGCCGACCACCCCGAGTTCGCGGGGCGCAAGACCACCAAGACCATCGACGGTGCGCCGCTCACCGGCTGGTTCACCGAGGACTTCACGCTCGCCGAGCTGAAGACGCTGCGGGCCAAGGAGCGCCTGCCGCAGCAGCGCCAGCGCAACACGCTGTACGACGGCCGCTGGCAGATCCTCACCTTCCGCGAGCTGGCCGACTTCGCGCGCAAGCGCGGGCGCGAGCTGGGCCGCGACGTCTGGCTCTACCCGGAGACCAAGCACCCGAGCTACTTCCGCTCGATCGGCCTGCCGCTGGAGGAGCGCCTCGCGGACGAGTTGCGCCGCACCGGCCTGGCGGGCAAGCGCGGGCGGGCGATCCTGCAGTCCTTCGAGCCGAGCAGCCTCCAGCGGCTGGCGAAGCTGGTCGACAATCCGCGGATCCAGCTGCTCAGCGGCCCGACCAGCCAGCCGTACGACTTCGTCCTCTCCGGCGACAAGCGGACCGTGGCCGACCTGGTGACGCCGGAGGGGCTGCGCTGGATAGCCTCGTTCGCGCACGGCATCGGCCCGACCACGCAGCTGATCGCGCCGGTCGACGCGAGCGGCAAGCTCCTGCCGCCGACCACGCTGGTGCGCGACGCGCACGCGGCCAACCTGCTGCTGCACCCGTACACCGTGCGCAACGAGAACGGCTTCCTGCCGCTGGACTACCGCCGCGGCACCGACCCCAACGCGTACGGCGACGCCATCGGCTGGGCCAGGTACCTCTACGAGCTGGGCGTGGACGGCTTCTTCACCGACCAGACCGACACCACGATCCTGGCCCGGCAGGACTTCTGGGCCGCCAAGGGCGTCAACTGAACAGCCGCTGAGCGCGCCTGACGACCGTGCCCCGGACCGCGAGAGCAGGTGGTCCGGGGCACGGTCGTCGGCGGGTGCGCGTCAGTTGTCGTCGGTGTGGTCGGTCGGCGGGGCGCTGCGCGGGCGTCCGGGTGCGGGCGTCCGGCCGCCGCCGGTCCGGCCCGGTGCGGTCTCGGGCCGGCTGCCGCCCGGATCGACGGTGCCGCTCGGACCGGAGCCGCCCGGGCTCGCGCTCGGGTCCTTCTTGGGCGGCGGGTCCGGGATGTAGACGGTCTGGAAGGTCTCCTCCGGCATCCCCTTGACCGCCTGGTTCATCGCCATCTCCCAGATCGGCCCGGGACCGGTGGCGCCGAAGATCTCCTCGAAGTACTTGCCGCCGATCCGGATGTCCTTCATCGGCACGCCCTTGGCCGGTCCGCCGAGCCAGACCGACGCCGCCAGCGACGGGGTGTAGCCGCTGAACCAGGCGGCCTTCTTCTCGTCGGCGGTACCGGTCTTGCCGGCGATCTGGCGGCCGTCGTCCAGCCCCAGGTCGCGGGCGGTGCCCTTCTCGGTCACCCCGAGCAGCACGGTGTTGATGACGTCGGCGGTGTTCTCGGAGATCGCCTGGCCGCACTTGACCGGGGTGACGGGCACGTCCCGGCCGTCCACGGTGGTGATCTTGTTGATCGCGACCGGCGTGCAGTAGGTGCCCCGGGCGGCGAAGGTGGCGTACACGTTCGCCATGACCAGCGGGCTGACCTCCTGGGTGCCGAGGCCGAGTGCGGGCAGCTCCTGGAGCGGGTCGCCGCTGGCCTTGGCCGCGATGCCCAGCTTGTTGGCCATCTGCTTGACCGGGCAGAGGCCGATCTCCTGCTCCATCTGCACGAAGTAGGTGTTGACCGAGAGCGCCATCGCCTGCTTCAGCTGGTACGGGCCGACCTCACTGGCCGACTCGTTGGGGACGGAGCCCTCCTTCCGGCCCTTCTGCAGGTTCTTCCAGTTGCCCGAGCAGGTGGACATCGTCGGCCAGTCCATCCGGTTCGGCGACGGGTACTGCTGGGTGGGCGGGAGCCCGGCCTCCAACGCGGCGGCGGCCACGATCGGCTTGAAGTTGGAGCCCGGCTGGAAGCCGTTGCCGCCGCCCATCCCCGCGTCCACGTTGTAGTTGACGACGGTCTCGTTCTTGGCCGGGTCCAGGCCGTACGGGCGGGTCTGCGCCATCGCCAGGATCTTGCCGGTGCCCGGCTCGACCATCGTCATCGCCGCCGAGACCGGGTCGGAGACGAACACCTTCTTGGTCACCGCGGCCTGCGCGGCGGCCTGCTTCTGCGGGTCCAGCGTGGTGTAGATGTTGAGACCGCCCTGGTCCCACAGCTTCTTCCGCTCGGCGGCGGTCTTGCCGAACACCGGGTCCTGCTTGACCACGTGGCGCACGTAGTCGCAGAAGAAGCCCATGCCCGCGTTGGCGGTGATGCAGCCGTTCTGCGGCTCCTTGTAGCGCAGGCCGAGCGGGGCCGCCTTCGCCTCCTTGGCCTGGGCCGCCGTGAGGTGCTTGTTCTCCACCATCTTGTCGATGACGGTGTCGCGCCGCTTCTGGGCGGCGACCGGATGCGTCTTGGGGTCGTACTGGGACGGGTTCTGCACCAGACCCGCGAGCGTGGCCGCCTCGGGGAGGGTCAGGTCCTTGGCGTCCTTGCTGAAGTACCGCTGGGAGGCGGCCTGGATGCCGTAGGCCTGGTGGCCGTAGAAGGTGATGTTCAGGTAGTTGGAGAGGATCTGGTCCTTCGTCAGCTCCTCTTCGAGCTTGATGGCGTACTTGAGTTCCTGGATCTTGCGGCCGATCGTCTTGCGCTGCGCCTCGCGGACGGCGGCCTGGTCGTCGCCGGCCTTCTCGACGTTGACGTTCTTCACGTACTGCTGGGTCAGCGTCGAGGCGCCCTGGACGGCCGTGCCGCTCTCGGCGTTCTTGGTGACGGCCCGGAGCACACCCTTGAGGTCGACCGCGCCGTGCTCGTAGAAGCGCGCGTCCTCGATGTCCACCTGGGCCTGGCGTATCAGGGGAGACATCTGGTCGGCGGGTATGACCGTGCGGTCGCGCTCGTAGACCTTGGCGATCAGCACGCCCTGGGCGTCGAAGATCTGGGAGGCCTGGCTCAGCGGCGGGGTCTTGAAGTCGTCGGGAATGCTGTCGAAGCTGTCCGCCGTACTCTTGGCGGACAGTCCGAGCGCGCCCGCCGCCGGCAGGGCCACTCCCGCCAGCAGGACGCCGGCCAGCGTGCTGTAGCCGAGGAACTTCACCGCATGGCCCAGCAGGCCGAGCGGCGTCTCGCGGCGCCGGGGACGCGGGATCCAGGTGTCGCCCTGATCCGGGGGGGCGATGCGGCGGCTCTTCCGTGACATAGCCGGAACACTACGTCCACGAAAACCCCCCGTGGGGCGGGTGTTGGCCATGCAATGTCACAAGTCTGCGACAGATTCGCCTCATTCCGGCCGGTCGGTCACGCCGTCGCCGCAACTCCGCGCACCGACAAGGATCGTTCGCCCACGCCCGTTCGGGCCGCCCGACCGGATTGATGAGCGCACGTCAGTCTGACCGGCGCTTCTTCCGCAGCCCGAGCACCACACCCACCACGGCGAGGACGGCCACCACGCCCACGGCGCCGTCCGACGGACCGTCCGCGGAGCCGGAGGAGCCGGCCGCGGAACCCGCCGAGGGCGAGGCGCCGGGGGCCCGGCCGGGGGGCGCCCCGGCCCCGCCCGACGGCGGGGCGGACGGCAGCGGCTTGACGGTGTCGGGGAGTTGGCCGTCGTCCAACGGCTCCCGCCAGACCGGACTGTCCTTGCCCTCGGTGCCGTAGAGCACCGACCGGCCGTCCGCCGTGAAGGTCACCGACTCGCCCTGGCGCTGCAGCGGCGCGGCGAGCGGGCCGAGTTCGGTGGGCGCACCGTCCTTCCAGCGGTACAGCCCGGCGGAGAGGTAGCCGCGCAGGACGAGCCGGGTGCCGTCCGGCGAGAAGGCGCCGTCGGTGACCCACGGGACGTCGCCGATCCGGCGGAAGGTGTTGATGCCGGCGGTGGAGAGCTTCTCCGGGCCCTCGTAGAGGCCGCCCCCGCCCTGCTTCTTGCTGGCGATGTACGCCCGGCCGGTGACCGGGTGGACCATCAGCGCCTCGGCGTCGCGGGGCCCGTCCTCGTAACGGACCCGGTAGCGGATCACGTCCACGGACTGGTCGCGCAGCTCGGCGGGCTCCGCGAACGAGTAGATCCACACCTCGGACCACTTGCCGCCGAGGTTGTCGCCGAGGTCCCCGACGTAGAGCCGCCCGTCGGGACCGAGCGAGATCGCCTCGACGTCGCGCGGCTCGGTGCCGCGCAGCGTGACGGTGGCGACGGTGCGGCCCTGCGAGTCGACGGCGTAGACGTAGGGGCCGTCGTCGCTATCGTTGTGCGTCCAGTAGACGCCGGGGTGGGCGAGGCTGGCGGCGAGGCCGCTGGACTCGGTGATCCGCGGGTCGGTGATGGTGAACGCCTGGCCGGCGCCGTCGGCCGCGCGGGCGGGCGGCGCGGCGGCGAGGGCGGTCAGCGTGAGGGCCGCCGCGAGGGCCGCCGGGGCGCGGCCCGCCCCCTGGTGCCGCTTCCGCCGTGTGTTCGTTCGCATCCTCAGCACCCGCCGATCCTCCCACGGCGCCCGGCACCGGTCCGGAAACCCCTTTTCGTCATCTTGACGAGATCGTCGCGCGCGCAATATCGTCGCACTGACGAAAAGGGGTCCCGCTCATGGCCGACATCACCCGGCGCTTCGGACTGCGCCACCTGCGCGCCGTTCCCACCGCCCACATCCGCCACCTCGACCGGGGCAAGGTCGCCCACGACGGCACCGGCCTCGCCTTCTGGTTCCGCCCGCTCACCGCCGCCCTCTCCGAGGTGCCGGTGGACGACCGCGAACTGGCGATGCTCTTCCACGCCCGCACCGCCGACTTCCAGGACGTCACCGTGCAGGCCACGCTGACCTACCGGATCACCGAACCCGCCACCGCGGCCGCCCGCGTCGACTTCGGCATCGACCCCGACACCGGCGCCTGGCGCGCCGCGCCGCTCGACCAGATCGCCACCCTGCTCACCGAGACCGCCCAGCAGCACGCGCTGGGCCTGCTCGCCCGCACCCCGCTCGCCGCCGCACTGGTCGACGGCGTCAGCACCGTCCGCGACCGGATGGCCGCCGGACTCGCCGCCGAACCCCGGATCACCGAGACCGGGCTCGCCGTGATCGCCGTCCGCGTCGTGGCGCTGCGCCCCGAGCCCGAGGTCGAACGGGCCCTGCGCACCCCCGCCCGCGAACTGGTCCAGCAGGAGGCCGACCGGGCCACCTTCGAACGGCGGGCCGTCGCCGTCGAACACGAGCGCGGCATCGCCGAGAACGAACTCGCCAACCGGATCGAACTGGCCCGGCGGGAGAAGCAGCTGATCACCCAGCAGGGTGCCAACGCGCGCCTCCAGGCCGAGGACGAGGCGGTCGCCGACAGGGTCCGCGCCGACGCCGAGGCCGGACGGCGTACCCGGCTCGCCACCGCCGAGGCCGAGGCCGCCCGCGCGCTCTCCGGTGCCGAGGCCGACGCCGCCCGCGCGCTCGGCGAGGCCAAGGCCGCCGCCGAGGCCGCCTGGCTCGCCGCCCACCAGCAGGCCGACCCGGCCGTGCTGCGGGCGCTCGCCCTGATGCGGCTGGCCGAGCACCTGCCGCGGATCGACAGCGTCACCCTCACCCCGGACCTGCTCAGCGGGCTGCTCGCGAAGCTCGCCGGCCCGGCGGGTGAGCGGTGACGCTCGCACCCCGGGCCGTCCTGGTCCACCGCCGCACCGAGTACGAGGAGTTGCTCGCCCACCACGGCACCCCCGGGCAAGCCGCGTTCTTCCTCTCCTCCCGCGGCCGCTCCGTCGCCGAGGTCGAGCACCGCCACCACCGGCAGGCCGAGGCGCTCGCCCGCGCGGCGGCCGCCGTCCCGCTCGACTGGCGGCGCACCCGGGTCGAGCGGGCCGACCTCCCCCGGTTCCTGTTCGAACCGGAGGACGTGGTCGTCGTGGTCGGCCAGGACGGCCTGGTCGCGAACGTCGCCAAGTACCTCGACGGCCAGCCGGTCATCGGCGTCGACGCCGACCCGGGCCGCAACCCCGGCGTCCTGGTCCGCCACCGCGCCGACGCGCTGCCCGCCCTCCTCCCGGCCGCCGTCGCCCGCAGCGGCTCCCGGCACCTGGAGGAGCGCACCATGGTCGAGGCGGTCGCCGACGACACCCAGCGGCTGCTGGCACTCAACGAGGTGTACGTCGGGCAGCCCGGGCACCAGACGGCGCGGTACCGGCTGACGGTGACCGGGGCCGGGGCCGCCTCCGCGGAGACACCCCCGCTCTCCGCGGACCCGTCCGCATCGCGGGGCTCCGCAAGGCCGCGGGGCCCCGCCGCGCCGCCGGACTCCGGCGAGCCGCAGGCCTCCTCCGGGGTGCTGGTCGGCACCGGGACGGGCGCCACCGGCTGGTGCCGGTCGGCCTGGCTGGAGCGCGGCGGACCGCTCGCCCTGCCCGAGGCGGCAGCACCCGCGCTCGCCTGGTTCGTCCGCGAGGCGTGGCCCTCCCCCGCGACCGGCACCAGCCGGGTGCACGGGGTGCTGGACGCCGGCCGGCAGCTGGTGCTGACGGTCGAGTCGGACCGCCTGGTCGCCTTCGGCGACGGCATCGAGACGGACGCGCTGGAGCTCACCTGGGGCCAGAGCGTCCGGCTGGGCGTCGCTGCGACGCGGCTGCGACTGCTCGGCTGACCGGACCGCCTCCGTCGCACCGGGCCGGCTCCGCGCGGTGTCCGGGGAGTTCACTCGCCGGATGCACAGAAGATTGTTACCTGTCGGTAAGCAAGAGTCCTGTTGCGGGACCTAACGGTGTGCAAGATTTGCCATGGCCGCGTCGTGTTCGTCACCTCGCGGATTCCGACACCATGACAGAAAGGCTCCCCGGTGGCAGGTATGAGACTGGTCGGCAGAGCAGCCGCCCCCGTTGTTCTGGCCGGCGCACTCCTCGCGGGCCTGGCCGGCCCGGCGGCGGCCGCCGCCCCCGCCCACTCGGCACCCGCCGTCGCCCGGGCGACGGTCCCGGCTCCGGCCGCGGCACCCCTCTCCGCAACGGGTGTGACCGAGAGCCAGTGGCTGGCCGACGTCCGGGCGGCCCTCGCCCCGGCCCGCGCCTACATAGAGCAGCGCACCTCGGGCCCCGGCGCGGCCGTCCGCCCGGCGATCGTGTTCGACATCGACAACACGACGCTCCAGACGCACTTCCACCCCTTCAGCCAGCCCGCCATCGGCGCCTCGCTGGAGCTCGCGACCTACGCGCACTCGCGCGGCGTCGCGGTCGTCTTCATCACCGCGCGTCCGGACTTCATCGACTCGCTGACCCGCTGTGCCCTCCAGCGCGCCGGCTACCCGGTGGACGGCCTGCACGGCCGCGACCTCGACGACCTGTTCCAGCCGGTGCAGGACTTCAAGACCGCCCAGCGCGCCGCGGTCGAGGCGGAGGGCTACACGATCATCGCCAACGTCGGCAACAACACCACCGACCTGGAGGGTGGCCACGCCGACCGGACGTTCAAGCTCCCCGACTACAACGGTCTGCTCTCGTAGGGTCCGTCAAGTCATCGGCGCTCCGGCGCACGGCCCCCCTCGGGGTCGGCCGGGCGCCGGGGTGCTTCGGCCCCTGAGGGTTCCCGGGCCCCGGGTGCCTCGGGCCGGGGGCGCCTCGCGACCGGACGTGCCTGGCGACCGGACGTGCCGCGGCACCGGGGGTGACCTGGTCCCCGGGGTGACCGTCGCCACCGGGGTGACCGTCGCCGCCGGGGGCGCGCAGCCGTTACCCACGCGGCCGGGACCCGGGTGGCCGTGGTCGGGCCGGGCGTCAGCCCCGGCCGGTGCGGCTCGCGTGCGCGGCGAGGACGGCCAGGTAGCGGCGGTGCACGTCCTCGCGATCGGCCGGCTCGGCCACCGACTCCGCGCTCAGCCGCTCGATCATCCCGGCCTGGCGGAGCAGCACCTGGCGCTGCTCCTCGGTCCTGGTCTCCACCATGATCTCCGCCAGGGCGTCGAGCTGCCGGATCAGGACGGCGGGCATGCCGTGGGCGGTCTGGCGGATCTTCTCGAACGCGCGCTCCACCAGCCGCTCGTAGCTCACCGGCGTGGCGATCACCCGGATGTAGCCGTCCGCGTCCCGGTGGACCGGGTCCGGCTGCCAGCGCGACGCGATCCGGCACAGCCCCTCGCCGAGCCAGTCGATGCAGGTCAGGGTGGTGAAGGTGTCGTTCACCGCGGTGGACAGCGCCCGGATGGCGATCTCCACCAGCTGGTCCACCGCGAAGGCGATGTCCTGGGCGAGCGTCCTGGTCGGGCCGGTGATGTGGGCTCGGGCGAAACTCCGGGACACCTCGTCAGCCGCCTCGGCGGGCCAGACCGTGGCGAGCTGGTGCCCCTGCACCAGGAAGTGGCCAGGTCGCTGGTCCAGGCGGATGACGGCGCCGAGCTCGGACGCCATGCGGACCAGCGTGCGGTGCCGAACGAACTGCAGGTAGCCGCTGGCCGGCGCCGGCACGGCGGCCCCCGACGCGTCCAGGCGGGCGTGCAGTTCGGCCTCGGGCGGCCCCCGCTCGACGCCGCCGCCGCGGGCGGGTTCGCCTGCGCCCGCGTCGATCGCCGCCGAGAGCTCGGCCGCGATGTTCGCGATGACGCGGGGCAGCTGGATGGAGGTGGCGATGTGGTGGATGAAGTAGATCAGCACCCCGAGGTCGGCCAGCACCAGGCCCATGCACACGGTGATGGACAGGTGCGGGACGAAGTCGCCGTGCGAGGACGGTCCGATCACCATCAGGGAGAGCACCGCGTAGACGAACGTCCCGACGAAGGTGCCCAGGGTGAGCTGGGTGCTACGGTCCCGGATGAAGGTCCGCAGCATCCGCGGCCCGAACTGGGTGGAGGCCAGCGTCAGGGTCACGATCATGATCGAGAACACCACGCCGACGACGGTGATCAGCGCCGCCGCGATGGCGGCGAGGATCTGCCGGGCGGCGTCGGCCGTGCCGCTGATGACCCAGGTCGGCAGCGACAGGTCGCCCCGGTAGGCCGCCCGGTCCAGGGACCAGGTGAGCAGGAAGAGAAGCGCGGCGAGCAGCACCTCCAGCATCGGCACCACCCACAGGTTGGTCCGCAGCGCCTCCCGACGCCACTGCGCCTCCAGGTGGACCCCACCGATCACCTCGCCCACCTCCAGCCCCTGCGCACCGGCCCGCCGGACGCCACCTCGTTCAAGGGTCGGACGACCCGGCGGTGACCGCCCGCCGGGCCGCCCCTCCGTGGGGCCGCCCGGGTGGCGCCACGCCCGGCGGCCGGGGCCGGGGGCGGGAGCGGGAACGGGGCCCGGAGGGGTGGGGCGCAGAGGTGGGGCGCAGAGGCGGGGCTCGGGGGCGGGGCTCAGAGCCCGAGCAGCCCCGGGTCCAATGCCAGCGCGAGCATCGGTTCGCGCGGGTCCGCGACCAGCCGCCGCTCGGTCAGGTCCAGGAAGCCCCCGACACAGGTCACCTCGGCGGCGAGGACCCCGTCGGTCCGGGTGATGGCCTGCACCAGTTCGAAGGTCCTGCCGCCGCCCCAGACGAACCGGCAGCTCACGTCCACCTCGTCGCCCGCGCGCAGCTCCCGCCGGTACTTGACCGTGGTCTCCAGCACCACCGGGCCGATCCCCTTGGCCAGCAGGTCGGCCTGACGCACGCCCGCCGACTGGAGGTACTCCCAACGGGCGTACTCGGCGTACTGGAGGTACACCGCCTGGTTGAGGTGGCCCTGCGCGTCGGTCTCGTAGCCGCGGACGGTGACCCGCACCGTGAAGTCCTGATCGGTCATGATCCGCACGCTACTCCGGACGCGGTGTCAGCGGCGCGTGGCGTCCGTCACGGCCACCGCCAGGGCCACAGCCCGGGCCAGGGACTCCACCCCCGCCAGGGCCACCGCCACGGCCGGCCCGGGGAGCGCGCGGTGGCCGGGTCGTGGGGCCACCGGGCGGGCCTACCGCAGGGTGAGGACGCGGGGACCGTCCTCGGTGATCGCCACCGTGTGCTCGATGTGCGCGGCCCGGCTGCCGTCGGTGGTGCGCAGCGTCCAGCCGTCCGGGTCGGTGTCGTGGTCGTCCCGGCCGCCGGCCGTGAGCATCGGCTCGATGGCCAGGACCAGTCCCGGCTTGAGCGGGTACCCGCGGCCCGGGCGGCCCTCGTTGGGCACGTGCGGATCCTCGTGCATCCGCCGCCCGATGCCGTGCCCGCCGAACCCCTCCGGCAGCCCGTAGCCGGCCCCGCGCGCCACCTTGGCGATCGCGTGCGCGATGTCGCCGGTGCGGTTGCCGAGCACGGCCGCGGCGATTCCCGCCTCCAGCGCCCGCCGGGTGGCGTCGATCAGCTCCTGGTCCGCGGGCCGAGCCGCCCCGACGGCGAAGCTGACGGCGGCATCGCCCGCCCACCCGTCCAGCACGGCCCCGCAGTCGATGCTCACCAGATCCCCGTCGCGCAGCCGGTAGCCGTCCGGGATGCCGTGCACGACGGCGTCGTTGACGGAGGCGCAGATCACGGCGGGGAACGGCACCGGCGCGAACGAGGGCCGGTACCCGAGGAACGGTGAGGTGGCCCCGGCCTTGCGCAGCACCTCCCGCGCCACCCCGTCCAGCTCCAGCAGGCTCACCCCGACGCCCGCCGTCGCCTCGACGGCTGCCAGCGCGTCGGCCACCACCCGTCCTGCCTCCCGCATCGCCGCCAGCGCCGCCTCCGACTTGAGCTCGACCATGCTGCTGATCCCCTCGATCCATTCAACCAATTCTTATACCGGTATATCTATCACGGTTGCGGCGGTATTAGTATTGGCGCATGGTGAGGACCCCACTGACCCCCTGGGAGCGCGACCGCGGCGAGCGGTTCGGCGCCCTGCTCCGCGAGGCGCGCGGCGCCCGCAGCATGGTCGAGGTGGCGGCGGCGGCCGGCATCTCCTCCGAGACCCTTCGCAAGATCGAGACCGGCCGGGCACCCACCCCCGCCTTCTTCACCGTCGCCGCGCTCGCCTACGCCCTCGACCTCTCCCTCGACGACCTCGCCTCCGCCTGCGCGCCGGCGGAGGACGACGAGGCGCTGTCGGCGTAGCCGCGGCGCGGCCGGGGCCGGTCGCCCCACCGCGCGACCCCCTGCCCTCGTCCGGCGGCCCGACCGGGCGAGGCGAGGACCCGAAGCCCCTTCACGCCTGCCCGCCTCGCCCGGCAGGCCCTCGACCTCCTTCCCGCCACAGGGGGCCCGAGCGCGCCCCGCCGTCGGGGATCTGACGCTGCGTCAGTACGGGCGCGGGGCCGGCCGGCCGACGGCCTGGAATCCGATGGCACGATGCGTGTACACCCCGTTAGACTCCGCCCGCTCGATCACATGTGTGATTTTTTCGTGAGCGCGACCTGTCCAAGGTGGGGGGAGCAGATGAACGTGCTGCCGATCGGCAGACGAGTACAGCGGAAGCGAGGTGGAGGCGGCCGTGCAGCCGCCTCCGGGGCCCTGCTGCTGGCCGTCCTGGCCTCGCTGGTGGGCCAGGCCGCACCGGCCTCGGCGGTAGGGGCAGCGCCGACGGCGGCCGCCGCGCCGCAGGCGGACGCTCCGGCGGACCCGGGCGCAGGCCCGAGCGCGACCGCGAGCCCGACCGCGGGAGCTCCGAATGCGGGCGCCCCGGCCGCCGCGTCGGACCAGAAGGCCGACCAGGAGGCCCTCGCCCGCGAGCTCCGGCAGGCCGACCCGAGCGGCCCGTGCCCGACGGCGCTGCAGCCCGGCACGGTGGTGAGCTGCACCCTCGACGTGAGCGCGACCGCCGCCTTCAGTCTCACCCTGCCGCAGCAGAAGGACCTGCTGCTCGTGCAGATCGTCGCCGCCCAGGGATCGATCATCCCGACCGTGGTCGCGCCGGACGGCACCACCGTGAGCTGCGACGACCCGGTCGGCCCGAGCTGGGGCAGCAGTCAGGCACTGCGATGCGCCACCACCCAGGCGGGCACGTACACGCTCAGGGTCGGCACCGTCACCAGTTCGCCGACCGGTCTCGCACTCTCGTACCTGCCGCTGCAGTCCACCACGGCCTGCCGGACGGTCGGCGCCACCGACCTCGCCCTGGGTTCCCCGACCGTCTTCAACGGTTCCCTGGCGCTGGGCTCGGCCGGTGACTGCTACCAGGTGCAGGACCTCGTGGCCGGCGACATGCTCCGCACCGATGCCACCCAGCCGGGCGTCACCCCCGTCGTCTACGACGCCACGGGCGCCCAGGTCTGCGGCAAGGGGACCTACCCCGACTGCCGGCTCACCGGCCCCGCGCCGTTCCGGATCACCGTCCAGCGCTACAACGGCGCGGCCCAGACGTACAGCGTCTCCGCGGCGCGGCTCTCCCGCCCGGAGGGCTGCACGCTGGTCGAGCCCCAGGCGTTCGGCGTCTCCCCGGACCTGACCTCCGCCGCACGGTGCCGGACGCTGCGCGTCCCGGAGTCCGCGCGGTACGACTTCGCCCCGGTCAAGAACGACGGCTCCGTCTCCGGCGGGCTGTTCGCGGCCGACGGCACCTCGCAAGGGGGACCCTGCGCACAGGGCGCCTGCGACCTGACGCCGGGTGACTACACCTGGGCCGTCGACGCGTACAAGCCCCCGGTCGGCGCGTTCGGCATCGCCTTCCACTCGGCCAGGGAGACCCGGGGCTGCATCGCGGCCAACGACACCGGCCTGACGGCCGGTCCGGCCACGGGCACCTTCGGCGGGCCGGGCCAGCAGCTCTGCCTGACCCTGCCGACCGCGTCCGGCAAGGGCGTCTACCTGCTCAACCGGCCGCCCGCCGACGGCGCGGCGGTCGGCGGCCAGGTCGTCGACGCCTCGGGTGGCAAGCAGTGCGAGATCGGCACCGCGTCCACCGTCTGCAGGCTGACCGGCACCGCCCCGTTCCGCGCGGTGCTGACCGGAACGCCGTCCAAGGCCTACGGGCTGGTGGTCCACCGGACCGAGGAGACCGGCGGCTGCGCCGCCTGGCCGCAGAGCGGGTTCGACGGCACCTGGGGTGTCGAGGTCCCGCTCACCGCGGCCGCGCCGCAGGCCTGCCTGTTCCTGCCCGCGAACCAGCACTCCACCGCCGAGATGGTCGACTACACCAATCTCAGGAACCAGCTCAACGCCGACCTGTCGGTGGTCGACGCGGCCGGCGCCCCGGTCTGCGCGGGGATCTCGGCCCAGAACTCGGCCAAGACCTGCCGGCTGGCCGCCAACGTCCCGTACACCGCGCTGCTGAACGGCTGGGGCGGGGCGGACGGGTACAAGCTCGTCCGGCGCGACATCTCGCCGGGCGCGAACTGCCTGACCCCGGCCTCGACCAAGGTCGGCGGCCCCGGCATCTCCTTCGACCTGACCTCGGCGCTGGACGCCCGATGCGTCCGGGTCACCGCCGCGAGCAGCGACAAGTACACCCTGGGCGTCCGGACCTCGGACGGCCCGAACGGCGCGAACGCGCTGCTCGGCGTGGTCGACAGCGAGGCCAAGCCGCTCTGCACCCAGTTCGGCATGGCCTGCCAGCTCACCGGCGCGGGCTCGTACACCGCGATCGTGCTCGCCTCCGGGTACCAGGACAGGCCGATCCACACCGGCGTGGACACCTGGAAGGTGCACACGGCCGCGGGCTGGGCACCCGAGTGCGCCGCCAACCCGATCGCCGTCGAGGGCTTCCCGCAGCGCAGCGGGGTGCTCACCGACGACTCGACCGCCTACTGCGCGGTGATCGACATGAAGGCCAGGCAGTCCTTCAACGTGGTCGGCACCAGCAGCGCCACCGGGCCGGGCGACATCCCGCGTCTTCGCCTGCTTCGGGACTCCCAGTGGACCGGCGACTACGGCTACCAGTGCAGCACCAACTACGGGGCCTTCGGGGGCCGGTGCTCCTCCGACTCGCAGGCCGAGCAGGCCGTGCTGGTCCTGAGCAGTGCCACGGCGGGCACGCCGGTCGAGTACAGCATGCAGGGCGTCTGCGACTCCGCCTGCCCGACACCGCGGCCGACGACGGCCCTGACCTCGGTCAGCCCGTCCAGCGGCGCCACCGGGACGAGGGTCCAGGCCGTGATCCGGGGCAAGGGGCTCCACCTGGGCAGCAGGGCCAAGCTGGTGGGCAACGGCTCCTCCGGCAGGCCGATGATGTCGACGCTCTCCGTGAACACCGACGGCACCGCGCTCGACGTGCTGCTCGACACCAACGGCCTGGCCCCGGGCAGCTACGGCATCCAGCTCGACGACGTCTACGGGGTCTCGCTGCCCAGCGCCTTCACCGTCACCGCCGCCGACGCCCCGGCCAGGAGCCGGTTCGTCCCGATCACTCCGGCCCGCTTCCTGGACACCCGGGACGGCACCGGCGCCCCCGCCCAACGGGTCGGCCCCGGCGGCGTGGTGGCCCTGCAGGTCGCCGGCGTCAACGGCGTCCCGGCCACCGGCGTCACCGCCGTCGTCATGAACGTCACCGCCGTCAACCCGACCGGGCCCGGCCACGTCACGGTCTACCCGGACGGACGGCCGCTGCCGGGCGTCTCCAACCTCAACTTCGAGGCCGGACAGATCGTCCCGAACCTGGTGACGGTGCCGGTGGTGAACGGGAAGGTCGACCTGCGCAACAACGCCGGTTCGGTCGACCTGCTCGCCGACGTCACCGGCTACTACACCGACGGGGCCACCGGCTCCGCGTTGACGCCGATCACTCCGGCCCGCTTCCTGGACACCCGGGACGGCACCGGCGCCCCCGCCCAACGGGTCGGCCCCGGCGGTGTGGTGGCCCTGCAGGTGGCCGGCGTCAAGGGCGTCCCGGCCACCGGCGTCACCGCCGTCGTCATGAACGTCACCGCCGTGGAGCCGACCGAGGCCGGACACCTGACGGTCTACCCGGACGGACGGCCACTGCCGGGCGTCTCCAACCTCAACTTCGAAGCCGGACAGATCGTCGCCAACCTGGTGACGGTACCGGTGGTGAACGGAAAGGTCGACCTGCGCAACAACGCGGGCTCGGTCGACCTGATCGCCGACGTCACCGGCTACTACGGGGACTCCGGCTCGGCCTTCTCCCCGACCACCCCGGTCCGGCTGCTGGACACCCGCAACGGTGTCGGCGCCCGGGCCGGGACGGTGGGCGCCGGCGACATCGTCAGCGTGCCGGTGACCGCGATCGAGGGGGTCCCGGCGACCGGGGTGACCGCCGTGGTCCTGAACGTCACGGTCACCGAGCCGACGGCGGGCAGCCACCTGATCGTCCACCCGCACGGGACGGCTCGCCCGGACGTGTCGAACCTCAACTTCACGGCCGGGCAGACCAGGGCCAACCTGGTCGTCGTCCCGGTGGTGGACGGCCGGGTGACGCTCTTCAACCACTGGGGCTCCACGCACGTGGTCGCCGACCTGAGCGGCTACTTCGCGGCCTGACCCCGGACGGTTCCGAACGCCGCCGTGCCGCCCGGTCTCCGGGTGGCACGGCGGCGTCCTGCTTCCGCGGAGCTTCCGGGGAACCCGTTCGTCACGGACACGGCCGCGAGGGCGCCCGGCGGGCCGTGTCGGACACGCCCCGGGCCGGGCGTCGGCCGGCGCCGCCGTCGGCGCCCGCCGGCACCTGCTGAGGGCCGCGGACTCGGGCGAGGCGTCCCTTGAGGTCGCCACGGTCCGCGCCGGCCCGGGGGCCGACGCGGGCCGGGTTCCGCCCAGGCAGCACGGGCTCGACCCCGACGGAACGCCGTCCGCCCCGTGGTGACC